>NZ_JBFRPK010000048.1:0-67606 GCF_041471965.1 Vibrio sp. 10N.261.51.A3 | reverse complement strand
TTGTGTATAAGAGACAGCCCGAGGGAGCCTTTGATTAGGGTTCTAGTGACTATTCGCTTATGTTTTTATTTTAAAATGCTTCTTCGAGCGTTTGTTCGTTCTTTTTTTCTGTTTGTTTCTCGCTGGTCTCTACCTCTTTCAAGCGCGCAGTGAAGTGTCTTAACACCGGCGGCTCGTAGGTAAAATAGAGCCCTTTCACTTGTCCTGCATTCTCTTTCACTTTTTCGAATGCTTCGATAATGAAGTCCATGTGTGTTTGTGTGTAGGTCGCGCGAGGAATGGTAAGGCGCAACAACTCAGCAGGACATGGGTGTTGTTCACCTGTTGCTGGGTCGCGTCCTTGCAGCAAAGACCCAATCTCAACCGCTCTGATACCCGCGACTTTATAGAGTTCGCACGCCAAAGCATGTGCGGGAAACTGACCAGCCGGGATATGAGGCAGCAATTTACCCGCATCGACAAACGCAGCATGACCGCCTGCTTGCTGGCACACGATGCCCATCGCTTCTAAGCCATCAACAAGGTATTGAACCTGGCCAATACGGTACTCTAACCAATCTTGGCGCATGCCGTCATAAAGGCCAACCGCAAGACGCTCCATCGCGCCACCTTCTAAGCCACCATAGGTTGGGAAGCCCTCTTGCACCACACACAAGGTTCGACACTCTGTGTACACATCCATGAAAGCGTCGTCTTTAAAGCACAACAAGCCGCCCATTTGTACCATGGCATCTTTCTTGGCAGACATAGCTAAACCATCCGCGTATTTGTAAGACTCACGCGTGATCTGTTCGATTGTCCAATCCTGATAACCCGCTTCACGTTGTTGAATGAAGTAGGCATTTTCTGCGTAGCGTGCCGAGTCCATGATCACAGGAATATCGTACTTCTGAGCGATTTCATACACGGCTTTTAGATTGGCGATAGACACTGGCTGTCCACCAGCAGAGTTACAAGTAATGGTGCTCACAATGTAGGGAACATTGGCTGCGCCCGCTTCTAAGATCGCTTCTTCCAGCTTCACCACATCGAAGTTGCCTTTGAAATCCGCGTTCACTGAGGTATCGAACGCTTCTTTGGTATAAACGTTCTTCGCCACACAGCAATTCACTTGGGTGTGGCCTTGTGTTGTATCGAAGAAGTAGTTCGACAAGGCGACCATTTTGCTGCGATCGAGCCCTTTCTCCATTTCACGCTTCTTAATAAGAACCGGAATGTAGATCTGCTCTGCACCGCGTCCTTGGTGTGTTGGAATCGTCAACTCGTAACCGAAGATATCCTTAACCGCATTCGACAATGCGTAGTAACTGCGGCTACCACTGTAAGCTTCATCACCCATTAACATCGCGGCTTGCATACGCTGAGTGATAGATCCTGTTCCGCTGTCTGTCAGTAAGTCGATAAACACATCATCACTGTCGAGCAAAAATGGGTTCATGCCCGCGTCGACAATGGCTTGTTCACGATAGGCGCGAGTTGTTCTTTTTACTGGCTCTACAACACGAATACGAAACGGTTCTGGTAGATGTTTGAAGTTTTCCATAATAATACCTTTCAATACATTCCGATCAGGTCGAAATGTATTTTCTTTAGATGTCACGAGTCCTCACTATTAAATTAATAGTTCCGTATAAAGATACACAGAAAATTAACAGTGAAAATAAACAAATTAAATAATGACTTATTAATCAAACCTAAACAGAGGCTAAGATAATTAGCGAGAACGACAAAAAACGAATACCCTACACGGAATAATAAGTGCGACATTCATACGTTCAAAGGTTATCAAAGCTGCTGATAGGTAAACAAAGCTCGCTGCTTTGCTGGCGCGTGACGCCCAGAGGGTACTACTCTGAAGAAAGGTGGAACGAGAGTTGGTGATCTAAGGTATACCAAGCTAATAAGGTTAGCCAAGTTGTTGATTGCCATTTCAGATACATGTTCACAATATATCCCTACGTTGAAATCAAGATGATCCGAAGTTTAAATATAGTGCAATTGTTTTATAAATACAGCTTAAAAAAGTATAAATGTGATCAATATTTAGAATGATGATTAAATACGATAGCGTGTTATATAAAATGTGAATCACAGCTGTTTATATACTATTAAACTAGTTCAGCGAGAACCTTAATAATATCAAATCTCTTTTGAAATCAACACCTCTCTAATAAGGGGCGAAGATAGCTGTTTTCTAAAAAAGCCATCATCTAATAAAGCCAAGATCCAAAACTCGCCGATCTAGAAAAGATAAATTCTGATGAGGCTCAAACCTCACCAGAACCGTATTCGCAGTGAATAACTTACTTCTTCTTCACGGCTTGCTTGATGGCCATTTCAGCCAGTTTTGGTGTCGCCGCTTTCAATACGCTGGGTGCCACCTTCTTACCCACTTTGACTGCTTTATTCAGTTGGCCTTTAACCGACGAGCCTCTTTTCATGGCTTCTAAACGTTGGCGGTTTCTCTGAACGTTATTTGCGTCAGCGATACGCTCTATCAACGTCTGCCTTAAAGTATCTAAACCAAACTGTACCTTTTCTGGCGCAATCGCCAGCGGTAACACGATATCGGTTTGCAGCAATATATGATTGTATTCGAGCGCTTGAGCAATGATCTTCGCTTTGGTCGATGTTGGATTCTCTAAGTCATACGGTGGCTGCCAATCGTCTACAGGCTTTAATCTGTCTACCTGATTCACAACCGACACCACAACCGGTTTCTTGCGTGAGATGTTCTTAGGATCGTCATAGAAAGCATCAAATCTATCTTTCAATTGCTTATCCAAATCACGTGCAGACTGATTGGCTTTAAGCACCCATAGCACCACATCCGCTTGGGTCATCTCTTTCAGCATTAAGGCTTCGGTTTTAGGATTGCCATCAAGCCCCTGAAGATCAACAACGCGAACATCATTGTCGTCGACAAACGCGTTATACACCGTTGAAGTGTCGGTTGATGGCAGCACATCCACTTCTGCAACCAACTCTTGCTTGAGTGCATTGATAAGTGAAGATTTACCCGAACTGGTTTGTCCCACCAGCACGATTCGCACAGGCTCTAGCTCTGGAGCAAAGCGTTGTTCGTCGAGTTCAGAAACATCAGACACTTTAAGTGCCTCATCTTCAATGCTGAAACGTCCGCTGTAGAGGTCAATCGCCACCGCCGCAACTTCATCTAACAAGGCTTGTTTGGCGGCGTATTGCATGTCATCAACCACACCCCTTGTCATCGTTGCTGTCGCTTGTTCTCGTCCTAAATCAGAAATCACCTTGAGCGGATTCAAATACAAGTTTTTAAGGTGGTTACCCCAAATAGCCGCTTTGAAGATCTTCTGTCCTAGCTCACCGTATTTATCGTAGGCTTCGTAGCCCGCTTTGATGTAAGAAACCTTGAGATACTCAATGCCGGGGATATGCTCTCGCACTACCAATTTGTAGCGTCGGCTGACCTCTTCGAACAGCTTTAGCCCTTCAGGAATCGAAAAATCGAGTGATTTCTTATCAAACTTTTTCGCAACAAATTCAAGTACCTCTAAACCGGTTTGGTCTAGGTTACCCCACTCTATGTCGACCATTAATTGTTGGCGTACATGGTGTTTTGAATCATTCCAGATCGACAGTTCTTTTTGAGACCAATCAGCCGAAGCCTTAACCAATGCATCGTTGATATCAGCTTTTTTATGCTGTGATTCAGCTTCAACAGTATCCTCGCCAAGGCCGCCACTCTCTTTATTCGAGAAAGACTCTTTATTTGAAGAGCGGCTTGAAGAACGGCTAGAAATGAATAAAGGAATGGTGAACACCAAGGTACTCACGGCAATGGCAATCGACATTTCGAGTAGATAACCGTATTTGATCGCCAAGAAGACACCAAAACCCATCATGATAATGCTTGGGAAGATCGCCGAAATCAGGGCAATGCCCCAGCGTCCGCTCGATAGCACCGCCAGTAATCGAAATAGGTTTCTAATTTTCTTCATAACCCGACGCCGCCTTTCCTTTTTTCAGAGATTCTTTGTAGATCTTCTGCATCTCTTGTTCAGACACTTCTTCACCTTTGTTCTTATGATAGAAGTAAAAACAAGCCGCGCGACCTAAACCATAAGAGGTGCCGAAACTCATTGCCGCTGCAGCCACCGCACCTACCGTTTGACCATAAACTGGAATCAGCTTTATCAACTGTCGAGTGCCCAGCTTCATTCCGTATTGCAAAGCAAAGCTGCTTCCCAGAGTACCTATCAACTCACTAAAGACTCTCTTATTCCATTCGACCCCATATTGATTGGCCAAGCTGTGAAGCATTTTGGCTTGAATCGCAGGTACCGACACCAAACCAACACCCGGAATCAGGTCACTCGCTGCGGCACTTCCTGCATACCAAAGCACTTCGTTTTCTACTTGATCAAAGTTGGCTTCTTCTTGCGTGGAATGTTCTTTGTCTTGCACCATCATTCCTATCACCGGAAGAATACTGCTCAGCTTTTCTAACAAGATGTCATAGTTGTAAACCGCTTCGCTGTTAGACATAGCGTTGTCATCCGTTTCGAAATCGACCGCTACCGATTCAAACTCTTTACCCCAAGCCTTCTCTACTTGGTTGCTGTTGAACTGAATTTGCCTTGCTCGATCTGGTTCACTGGAAGACAACACCGCCGTATGAAGCAGCAACAAGTGTTTAATCTTCTTCTGTTTCTTAATCTGTTTTAGAGCCGTAAGCACAGCGGATTGTTCAGGTTCGTCGGCTTTCATTACAACGACTAACGCATTACCTGCCTGACCAATCTCTTCCAAATCCTCTTTCGCATCGTAATTCGCTTCGCTGAGTCCTCTGGTATCAAGAAACCTCATCACGGGTTTGTCTTGCGGAAACTCATACGACATCGCCGTCATGGTACAAGGCGCAAAACCATTGCCCACTTCTACAGAAGAGTCGCCCGTGACCGCTTGAATAAACGATGACTTGCCCGCCCCCGTTTTGCCCAACAGCCACAATGTAGGAAGATGCTTGCGCTGATATTCATGAGCCTGAGTCAAGTCTGGGTTCTTGCTCGGATTAATGAAGTCTTTTATTTGATCAAACATGTTTAGAGTAACGCTCACTTGATGTTGAGATTCGAGTTGATGACAAAGCAATACTGACTTATATAATCACAAATCATATTAAACTTATGTTTGTTCAGTCGCACAGGTTTACAATGCCTAAACGCTTGTTTTTATTTGCGCGCTCATTTTTATAGACGCTTTTTTATACGTACGGGTATCATCGTATTGATTCGGGTACCTAACGAACATCAACAAACACAGAGAGCTCAAAGAGAAGTATGGAACAAATTTATTTAGCTGGCGGCTGCTTGTGGGGTGTACAAGAATTTATTAAGTACGTTCCTGGTGTTATCAGCACAGAAGCAGGCCGTGCCAATGGAAGCGCCCAGCCAACAGAGAACAAAACGACACAAAGCGACGGCACACAAAGCGATTACAATGGCTACGCGGAGTGCGTACAAATTGAATTTGATCCAAACATCACGTCAGTCACGATTTTGATGGAACACTTGTTTGAGATTATCGACCCTTACAGCTTGAATAAACAAGGTGTCGATGTCGGAGAGAAATACCGCACAGGTGTATACAGCACTAATGCAGAACACTTAACCGAAGCTAAGCACTATATTTCTTCAAGAGATGATGCCGACCGTATCGCTGTTGAGGTGTTGCCGTTGACCAATTATATTGCCAGCGACGACATCCACCAGCATCACTTAAGTCACTTCCCTGAAGATCACCACTTATGTCATATCCCTTGGGATCTACTGCATAAGTATAAATCACAGTAGTCTCGACGTAAGATTGAGATGATCACGACCTAAGATCGATAAAGCCTCAACAGACATTATCTGTTGAGGCTTTTTAAGTGTTATGGTCAGGACAGCTATCGTGAATTGATTTGGTAGCTCAAGCCATTAACCTTTAGCCATTAGCCATTAGCCATTAACTAATAGATTACTTAGTCGTATTCTCAAGCACGTAGTCTGGACCCGCTGTTTCAGCTGTCACAACCGCAAGTTTAGACACGTCTGCGCCTTCACCTTGGTAAGCGTTAATGCCATTTTCTACAACGACTTTTGGTAGCTCAACCGAGTAGCCTTCGATCAGTTCAGAATCCGTTACTTGACCTACGTAAGTTTCGTCTGTGTAGGTTGCGCCAACTAATGGGAAGTCTTGCGTTGCACGGACACTTACAAATTCAGGTGACTGCGAGTTATCAACCACATTGTGTTTAAACGCCACATCAACACCCGCATAAATGCCTTCCACTTCTGCGTTGTCAAACAAACTTACACGGTGACTTTGGTTGCCGTAAACAATGCCCCACTCAGTATCAACTAGAGAGTTGTTCTCGATAGTGATGTTTTTCGGTGTCCACTGCTTGTTAAGCTCTTTGCCTTTCACCGATTGATCTAACTGCTCACCATTCGCTACGTCGATGATACCTGTGTTGATAACAATGCCGCCACGTAGGTCAGCGTTACCTTCAATCAAGCCATCGCGGCCTCGAGTATTTGCAATGTAGTTATTGCGGATCACATGGTCTTCATCGTAGATACGGACGCCGCCCGTTAGGCGCTTTCCATTACCAAGAATCATGTTGTTCTCAACTGTGTTGCCTTTTCCGTGACGCAGTGAAATAAGCGCAGTGCTTTGGAAAATAGTATTACCTGAGATCGTGTTGTCGCCCGACTTAATCGAGATAAGCTCACGCTCACCATCCATATCGATCATTAGGTTGTTCACGAACTTAGAACTTGAATCCCACTGTGAAGCTTTAGAATCACCAATACGGATCGCTTCCCAGCTGTTGCCGTTGTAACGAATCGCTTCTTTAATGTCGAATTCGTTGAACTGGTTAGGCTTTTGGTCCATGAAGATGTTGTTTGCGATCAGGTGGTTGTCTGCTGTGTCATCTTTTTGCACACCAATCAAAGTGCCGCGTTTTTGCTTACCTTCGAAACGGTTGTTGATGACTTTGCCGTCTTTACCCCATAGAGAAACCCAAAGGTACTTTGGATACTCAGAACGACGCTCGTCTGGCTCGTACGTGTAATCGTGGTTGAAGTAGTAGAATGTTGAGTTTTGAAGCGTATTGCCATTACCCATCATACGAACTGCGCCAAAGCGTTCGTTAGGACCGCCCTCAGTAAATACCAAGCCATCAAGCGTGATGTCATCACCTTTCAGTTCAAACTGAATCAAACCAGTGATCCACGCAGATCCTGCTTGCTCGGCCTTGATAGTGATGTCATTCGCCGTAATAGTCACTTGACCTAAGTTCGCGTATTTACCGGCAGGGATCACCACTTCATCGCCATCTTTTAGGTTTTCAAATTGTGCTTTAAGCGCAGCCACTTGTTCTTCTGAAGCAACGGCTAAAGTGTCGCCATCTACCTCAGTTAAGCGGTCACTGCTCAATAGGTAACTACGGTCGATTTCGCTAATAGCTGGCGCAGCTTGTTCAGCGACACTGACTACGGGCGCTGTTTTTTCTTGTGTTGTACAGCCAGTTGCAAAAGCGAGCGTGAACGCGCTAATAATGCTTACCGATAATAGTTTTTTGTTCATCGTACATCTCACATTAAAGTTTGGATTATAAAAATGACGACCACCCGTTCAGGTGGCCGTGATGTTATTTAGGATGCGAATTAGATTAGCCTTCGGCTGGAGTCACTTCGTCTTGTTGCTCGACTTTGTCATCGACTGCTTTAACAAGTAACAGACCAACAGAGAACACAATCAAGCCACACAGAACGAATACCATGCGTCCCCACATTGGGTTTGGCAGTACGAACATAGTCATTACGCCCACACCCGCTACCGCGATAAGTGAACCCAACATACGACGTTGCTTGTTATCCAGTTTCTTCTGTTCATTACTTTCAGCAACTAGTGGCGTCGCTAGGTTGTTGAAGAACTTGTCTACGTCTTTCTCACGGTGCTCAGCAAGAGGCTTGTAGAACAGTGTTGAAAGAACAAAGAAGCCAGCAGTAAATATGATGTGACCGATAAGGCCGATAGCCACTTTCAGGTCAGCCCACTCACGGCCAGTTAGTTCATTTAGACCGAACCAGTTTTGAATCATGTCCGCAGTGATAACGAAACCAACGAAGTAAGAAACCACACCACCTACAACTAGCGTGCCCCAACCTGCCCAATCCGGTGTTTTACGGATGAAGAAGCCACAGAATGCTGGAATTGTCATTGGGAAGCCGATCAATGCGCCCACGTACATCATGGTGTCGAAAAGGCTCAGACCTTTAAGAGAGTTGATGAACAGAGCAACCAAGATGATCGCGATACCGAAGAAGGTAGACGTTAGTTTAGAAACAACCATTAGCTCTTTCTCTGTCGCTTTAGGACGAAGAATCGGCTCGTAGAAGTTCTTAACGAAGATACCTGAGTTACGGTTTAGACCTGAGTCCATTGAAGACATTGTTGCTGCGAACATAGCGGCAATCAGAAGGCCAACCATACCTGCAGGCATGTATTCTTGAACGAAGTAAAGGTAAGCGAAGTCAGCGGCTTTGCTGCCAGCTTCTGGGTAAGCAGCTGCTAAATCAACACCTTGACCAGCCATGAACCAAGAAGGCATGAACCAGATGATTGGACCAAGCGTCATTAGTACACAAGCAAGCAGTGCTGCTTTACGTGCGTTGTTTGAATCTTTTGCAGCAAGGTAACGGTAAGAGTTAAGCATGTTGTTGGTAATGCTGAACTGCTTTAAGAAGATGAACACAGCCCAGATGCTGAAGATGCTCATGTAGTTAAGGTTGTCACCCGTGATGAACGAATCCGTTGGGAAGTCGCTAATGATCTGCGTAACACCGCCACCGTGGTAAATAGCAACGACTGCACATGTCACCGTTACTGCCATGATGATAACCATCTGCATAAAGTCAGATGCGATTACCGCCCAAGAGCCGCCCGTCACTGACATCACCAGTACAACCAGACCCGTTAGGACAATCGTCGTTGTCATATCAAAGCCGAAGATACCCGATGCGATGATTGCTAGACCATTCAACCAAATACCTGCAGAGATAACGCTGTTTGGCATACCAGACCAAGTAAATACTTGCTCATTCACCTTACCAAAACGCATACGAATCGCTTCAATTACCGTCACAACACGCAGTTGACGGAACTTCGGAGCGAAGTAAAGGTAGTTCATTAGGTAACCGAATGCGTTCGCGATGAAGATAATCGCTACGGCAAAGCCATCGGTAAAGGCTTTACCTGCTGCACCAGTAAATGTCCAAGCACTGAACTGGGTCATAAATGCGGTTGCACCTACCATCCACCACAGCATATTACCTCCCCCACGGAAGTAATCACTTGTCGTACTTGTAAACGTTCGAAACATCCACCCTATCGCAATTAAGAATAGGAAGTAGATGCCAACTATCAGGGTATTGAGTTCCATCGTTAGACCTTTTATTTATGTTTTTTTGTTGAGGTCACTATAAATAAATGGCAAGTATATTTGTACTACAATAATCCAAATGCGTGACAATGATCTTACAGTCTGACACTCAATTAATCATACAAGTGATCGAGTTCAAAGTTGCACCACCTAGGAGCGCAATTCCTCAAGTCAGTGCAGTTATCCGCACTAAATTTCGACCAAAACCCCGAAAAACATGAACAAAGTCTCTAAAAGTCGAAGATTCATCGTTAAAAACTATTATTCTTGACGATCAAAGCTTAAAGAAGAGCAGCAAAAATATCGTTAGATATAATTTATAAAAATGAATTAAACCAACATATTTGTAGTACAAATAAGATCGATAATTTGCTTTTAAAAGTTCCCTATATTAGGCAGCCAATAATGAAAACTTGAAAACCACTATTAGATACTGACAGGGATACACGGAAGTGAAATGCTTTTAACACACCCGTTACACTTTCCCCGTCCAATAAAAAGGTGTCATTATGAAGAAATACGTTCCAATCTTAATTGCTCTTAGTACGGTATCTTCTATGAGCTATGCAGCAACACCGCGTGAAGATGCTGTTGACTACTTACAGATGCGTAAAGGCGTGGCTTACCAAGTAAACCATTCAAAACCTTTCACTGGTCAATTTGAAGAGAAGTTCGATAACGGCCAAGTCGCGACCCAAGCTCAGTTTGCCGATGGCTTAGAACTTGGGCTAGAAACTAACTGGTATCCGAATGGCCAAGTCGCTTCTAAAGTGAATTACGTAAAAGGTGAACTGCAAGGCAAAGCTGAAACCTGGTATCCAAACGGACAGAAAAAAGCAGAACTCAATTATAAAGACAATGAACTATCAGGCACCGCCTCTCGCTGGTATCCCAATGGGGAACAAAGCCTGACAGCTGAATACAGCGACGGACAAAAAGATGGATTGGTAACGGACTACTACCCGAACGGAAATAAGGCCAGCCAAGCGAAGTTTGATGAAGGTGAAGTCGCGAACGGAAAACTTACTCGCTGGAATACTAACGGTGACAAAGTTGAAGAACTGACCTTTAAAGATCACAAAGTCACCTCTAAACAGGTGTGGATGCCTACAGAAAGCTAAGCCTCAAGAACAGCTCTCACGGAGCTCTTTGATATAACTAAACGCCTGCTGTTAAAGTTTGCAGCTACACGTCTGCAACTAAGAGACAAGAGAAGAGAAGAGAAACGAACATTCATGTGATTAAGCGTGAATGTTCGTGGCTTTGATGCTGTAACAGACTCACTTGAGCGTGTTGTCATCAACCTAAAAGCCTGTTCTTAAGCCGCGGTTTACACGCTTATTGAGCCGCACACGACTCTCTACTCAAATTTCAAATAAAAAAACGCTCATGTTGCCTGTATCAACATGAGCGCAAGGGTAGATCTTCGACTACCATCTCCTACCTTTCTAGATGAAAGCAGAAGTTATAATTAGAATAGTTGGGAGCAATAATCAAAATGCTTTCGCAAGCACTTCAACGATTTCTTCTTTGTCGCTGATGAGAACAACGGGTAACGATTCGAACCCAGTTCATTCCTATCAAGTTCATACTTATATAGCAGGCTATGTCACTACCTTGCCTACTACATTTCAAACCTTCTCTGATTTAGCTTTAAATCACCTCAAGTAAATGTCTCATGTTCTTAAAGCGGTGGATTTAATCCATTTAGCTTCAAGACCACTCTTACTTATTCGGCTTCACACCGTCTGTTCATGCAATCAACACAGCAAAGTTATGTGTTGCTACAGAAAGTTAGTAAATAATAATGTATTACAAATAAAAATGATATCTAAAGGTTCAATTTTTTGCTGTAGCGCACATTTATTGATGAACAAAACTCTTCAAAACCATTATCAACAGCCAAACAAATCACTAAAAAACATCAACTTAACAAAACAACTCGATTTTGTAACCCTTTGTAAATAGTGGTTTTGTCCTAACAACACGATCAAGTTCACAGATCATCACGCCTCGGATCGCTACCATATTTGTATTATTTAAATGCAAAATAAATTTGAAATAACCAAGAAATAATTTCAAAAACAAAATGCATTTAAGACAAGAACTACTCTATTTGGCTTGTAATTATGGCCAATACTCAACCATATAAATATGGAATTAATACCATGAATAAAACTAAAATCGTGATTGCTGTGGCATCTGTACTCGCTGCTGGCTCTGTATCTGCTGCGTCTTTCGATATGAGACACGAATACAAGAGTCATACAGATCAACACGCTACTCGTGTAAAACTTGGCGATAGCATTGGCAACTTCCTTGTAGATATCGAAGCGAAATTCAAGGGAGAAGACGGTAAATTCATGGAAGATTTGAAGAACAATGGTTGGGAGCTTGGTCTAAACTACCGTCATGTACTAAACGATAACTGGACAATGACTTACGGTATGCCAATTGAAGCTCGTGAATCTGGCGTTACATACAAGCCTCAAGTTCGTGCAACATACAAAGTGGATAGCGTTGATGGCCTAAGCCTAAGTGCTCGTTACCGTTACGATATGAGACAGAACACTAGCAGCTCAGAGTATCAATTCGATGACAATGGTGATGTTATTGTTGATAGTGACGGTGTTCCAATCACGGTTGATAAAAACGTTTCTAATCAACGTCGTCACCGTCTAACGGCAAACGTTAACTACTCAATGGAAAACTGGCGCTTTGGTCTAGAAGGTAACTACTACAAAGCGGATGGCTATGACATCTACGACAACGACGATACCAACTACGAGTTGAACGCAAGCATTCGCCATATTATGGGTCAATGGGCACCATATGTAGAGTTTGGTGATGTGAGCACTTCATCAACTAAAGCGACTCGTGAACTGCGTAGCCGTGTTGGTCTAACTTACAGCTTCTAATCGATAGCTACATGAATAATCTAAGATAATTACTGTCCTAATTTTCTAAGACCTAAACAAAAGCCAGCTTAATCGCTGGCTTTTTTTCCTTTAAAATCAGTAAAATAAGAGCCGCGCACTTGCAGCTCTTTTTCCTAGTGACTAATCCGATAGAGAAAGGCAACGGTCACATTATCGTTAGGCACAACTCGCTTCTGCTGAGCCAAAAACAATTCCGCTGTCGAAACGGCATCGGCTAATGCATTGTGGCTGTTGTACTCAGGAAGCCCGTACCTTTCGCGAGTCCCTGCCAAGGTTAAATCGACTTCTTCATGATTGCTGATCGCTTTCTCCATGCTTTTCTCAATACACAAGGTATCAAGCCAAAGCAGAGGAATCGCTCTTAAACCGTAGCAGCGAAGAAGGTATTGGCTAATGAACTTCTCTTCGACTACACACGCGTGCGCGACGATAATCTTGCCTTTCGCTGCTTCGAAGAAAGCGATCATCGCATCATGAATAGATGCGCCCTCTTCCAGCATCTGTGGTGTGATGTGGTTAATCACCGCAGTTTCAGCGTTAATCTGAGAATCATTGTTCAGGTAGATATGCTTGGCAGAAGCCAAATCGATTCGTCCTTTCACCACATCGACCCATCCCATAGACAAGATAAGATCTTGTTCGCTGTCTAAGCCTGTGGTTTCGAGATCCAACACGATATAGTCGCTGTCTTTGGCCAAATCCGTCATTTCAGGACAAGGCTGCTCTACGAGAGCATGTAACGCCTCTGGCAACTTAACCGTTCCCAAATATTGCTTACGTTTACGTTTAATTCGCTCAAGCGGGTGAAAATAGTTTAACAAGGCTTTCATTAACGCGCTCCGAAACGAATTTTCGCCGCTTCTTGAAGGTCAGCAATGATCCTAAAGGCATCTTTCAAGTGTTTACGCTCAAAGCTACCAAAGCTATCTGGGTTGATGTTGTTGTCAGGCACATCCCCGTTCTTCAGCGCTTCAAGTTGATGGCCAAAACGGAAAGAGAGAATGAACTGGTAAGCACCCAGAATGTTCTTGAATGCATCGTCGCTCAGCATGCCTTTTTCATTGGCAGCAGCGAAACGTTCGTCAGTCGCCGACAAATCGCACTCCACAGCAAGGCCATAAATACGCGCTAAGTCGATAATCAAGTTGATCGCGTACTTCTTCACGTTCAACGTTTTCTTATTCTCACCTGACTTCTCTAGCACTAAGCTATTGAAGATGCCAAGTGGCGGGTTGGTATTGACCGCGTCTTTCACTAGCGTGCTTAAAAACTCACGGTTACCGCGAATATTGCTATGCAGCTCATCGCGCAGAATACCTTCGAACTCACTGTTGCCGTAGATAGTACGAATTTCTAGGAACACACTGATATTAAGCAAGCGTTCGTACTCTGGGTTAGCCACCCACTTCTTGTAGTAGTGCTTCCATACACTGAGTGGCTGACACCATTTTGGCGTCGCAGCCATGAATTTACCTGGACATAATGGGTAGTGACAGCTTGCTAAGCCGTTGGTCACCATCATCGCTAAGTGTTTGAAGTAAATACGGTCACTGTCGGTTGCATCGTCAGCAAGAACAATCGCGCTGTCTTGGTCCGACAACATGTGCACTTCATTACGTGCGTGCGATCCGGCTACGATCCAAGAGAAATCACACGGTGGTGGGCCTAACTTATCAATCGCTATTTGAATCAATCGACGGGTGTAGGCGTCCATAATCATGGTCATTACCTTGCCGACGGTTTCAGGCGCCACTTTACCTTCCACCAGCGCTTCAAAAATAGCTTGTCGCTCTGAGGTGAACGAAGACATGGTTTTCACGCTGCCCGCGTATTTGATTTTCTCGATCAAGAATATCGCTTGAACACGGTGGTTTTGAACCAAATGAGACGTAGTAAGAAGACCAACGACCTTATTCTCTTTCACAACGGGCAAGTTACGGATATTAAATTGCATCATGATAGAGGCCGCATGCAGCACCAGATCATCCGGTTTTACAGTAAGTGGAGAGTGCGTCATTACCTCTGAGATCAGGCTATCAGTACTCACGCCGTGGGCAATCACTCGCTTAGTCATGTCTCGGTCGGTGATCAAACCAACAATGGTTTCACCTTCATAGATCACGGCACACGGTGAGCGTTGATGAAGCATTTCAACCGCAACCGACTGGATGGTTTGCTCAGACTTAACAATTGCCACCTGCCCGCTTGCCACTTCCTCAACTTTACGAATGAACAGGCCTTTCTCTTTATTCGACCAGACCACATCCAGTGCCGACTTCAAGCGAACCTGCGCCTGTGAAGCAAAGTGTTCTGCGCAACTTGGAAAGGCTTTGAAAAGCGTTTGAAGTGCCGAGTGTGGAATCACATAAAGTAAGGTGTTTTCGATTGCGACAGCTCTATAGCCTTTTTCGTCGTTGACTTCAGAATCTAAGAACGTAAAGCCAAACAAATCTTCACTGCCTAGACGAGCACGAAGCACACCATCCGATTTTCGTTGCTCCATAGAGCCCGTTCGAATGATATAGAGCGATTTTTCCTTCCCAGACTCACACAAATCGACCACATCTCCCTTACCGAGATAAGTAATTTGCACGTTAGAGGCAAGTTCGCGAAGTGCTTGTTTAGGGATCTTATCGAATGGGTCGATTTGACCTATGAATTGAAGAATATTTGGCAGTAGAGACTGGGGCATAATCACACTCACAATAATTTAATTAGTATTATTATATAACTTAAAATACTGGTTACTAGTGCTTTTAACGAAACAGCAAATAATAGATTAAATATTGGACACCAGTCAGGTTTTCATCAAATTTGGATGCAAAAAAAGCACGTATGGAACGTGCTTTTTAGAGGTCACTGCTGAAGTTAGCTTTTGTACAACCGTAATTTTAACTTTGACTACCCTAGTTTTGCGAGAATGACCTCTCGTCGATAATGCAAAACGATCAAAGCTAAAATAACAGTGAAAACAATTAACTAACGGCTGGTAATCTGTGATTTGTTTCTAACAGGTGACTTGCTGACGCGTGGCGTGCTTTGTCACTATTACCTGCCATGATTGCTTCATAAATCTGGCGGTGTTCGTTAATACAAGTACTTCCCTCTTCAGAAGAGTGAGAAATAAAGTTAACAAACATGGTCGTCAAGATGTTACCAAATGGAAGGTAGAAGTCGTTACCTGTTGCATTGAAGATCAGGCTATGGAATTTCATATCAATATCTAGCCAACGCTCTTGATCAAGCGTTTCTTCGCTAGAGATTTCTACCATTTGTTGGAAAATACTAGACAGCTCAATACGTTGTTCTGCACTCGCGAACTGAGCAGCTAAAGCACACGCTTCTGGCTCAATTGCACGGCGTAAACCCAAAAACTGATGACAGAATTGGTCTGTATCGGCCAAACCGTCCATCCATTCGATCAATTGTGGATCTAAGAAGTTCCAGAACGCGCGGTTAACAACGCGAGTACCAATCTTAGGACGAGATTCTAATAGACCTTTTGAAGTCAGAAGCTTAACCGCTTCTCTTAATGCTGTTCTACTGATACCAAATTGCTCACACAGAGCCATTTCACCAGGGATAATAGAACCTTGAGGCAAATTGCCCGACAAAATACCACGGGCGATTTCACGTGCAACTTGCACATGAAGGCTTCGCTTAGAGCCTGAAATAGAATTGAAAGAGCCAGCCATGTGTCTACTTACCGATTAGATATGTATTATTTAACTCGGACTATAGCACTGATTTATATCTTCACCAACACAGCATCAGAATAACGTGAGGTCACTACCAGTAAAGGTTGGAGCAATATTTCACAAACCTGCTCATCTTTAGGTTTATAAAACCAATTCAACCTATTAATTCATACAAATAGTTCTCATTTACTATTTCAATGTATGCGTGAACTCACAAAACCACCCTTACTCTCACTATTTATGTCGGTAATAACCCGTTTTTAGATAAACACCCTTGAATATAGCAAGTGTTATTGTATGATTTATTGGCGTGAATAATCTACAATATAGGCGGCTCTGATGTTTAACGATTTAAAAGGCAAACGCATTCTAATTACTGGCTCTACTGCTGGTATGGGTTTAGCTACCGCACGTGTCTTTGCAAAATACGGCGCAAAAATCGGCATCAATAGTCGTGCTTTCAGCCCAAAAGTCGATGACGTTCTATCTGAACTTACCGCACTGGGTGGCGATGTTGCCTTTTTTCCTGCAAACCTAATGGACACATTAGAGTGCGAAAGGTTAGTCAAAGAGTTCACTGATCATTTTGGTGGCATGGACGTGTTGATTAACAACGCCGGTGGCCTTGGTGGTCGCGCCAATCTAGAAAATATCGATGATGAGTTTTATGAGCGCGTAATGAACCTTAATGTTCGCTCTGCGCTGATGACAACCAAGTTCTCTATCCCGCACTTACGCGCCTCTGCTGCTGAGTCCGGGCAAACATCTTGTGTGATTAGCACGGGCTCTATTGCCGCTCGCGAAGGCGGTGGTGTTGGTGCAGGCATCTATGCCGCGTCTAAAGCTTGGTTGCACGACATTCACCGTAATTGGGTGAAAGAGTTCGCACAAGACAATATCCGTTTCAACATTGTTTCACCAGGCACTATCGATACCGCATTTCACGATGGTAAAAGCGACGATTTGAAAGCGACCATTGCTAACAACATTCCAATGGGACGCTTTGGCAATATTGATGAAGTTGCTCCTTCATTTGCTTTCTTTGCATCGCACGCTTGCAGCGGTTACATCACAGGTCAAATCCTAGATGTTAATGGCGGACAAATAACGCCTTAGTTAGCTGGTTTATATAAGCTCACTCAGCGATTTAAGTTCGCCACACTATATAAGGTCAACAGACCAGAGTAGATGAGGGAAAACCTCACACTAAATTCGACGTATACACTGACACTAAACGCCAGATTCGTCTGGCTTTTAGTGTTTTCAAAGTTTCAATTTCAGGTGGTTTAAATGTCAATATTTACATTGGTGGAAGATTCAAGCCGCCGAATTCATGTTCAAGTGGCGAGACAAATTGCTCGCAAGATCTTGTCAGGCGAGTTAGAAGAAAATCAAAAGTTACCCAGCGAAATGGAGCTGTGCGATATCTTTGGAGTAAGCAGAACTGCCCTTCGAGAATCAACCAAGCTACTTTCGGCAAAAGGTTTAATCGAGTCGAAGCCAAAAGTGGGCACTCGTATCAAGCCGAGAACACAGTGGCACTTCTTGGACCCGCAATTGCTGTACTGGATCCAAGATTTAGAAGATACCAAACCCTTCTTGTCTCAATTTTTAGGCTTAAGAAAAGCGATTGACCCGGAAGCGTGTGCACTCGCTGCAACTAATGCAACCGTTGAGCAACGCAAAGAGCTTTCGATTCTTTTCCAGAAGATGACTATCGCGGCAAATAACTTCGATTATGAAGAGTGGACGACCAACGATCACCTGTTTCACCAAACGATTTTCTTATCGACAGGTAATCAGTTTTACATTCCATTCGCGAATATTCTGTCGACTATCTTCAAGCAGTTTATCGACCACTCCGCTGAAGGCGGTCGCTTCTGTTTAGAAGAACACAAAGCGATTTACGACGCGATAATGTCAGGCGATGCCAAGCAAGCTCGAATTGCTTCTCAAGTCCTGCTAGACGATGAGAACCAAAAGCTCTCTAGGGTTGAATTAGCCATCGCATAACCGAGATTAACCAAACTGGCTTGTGTTTCAAAGACACAAGTCAGTCTTGTTTTAGCACCCATTTTTAACCATCAACTACCGTAGTGTTTTCTTCTTTAAACGCTCTACTCCGTCACCTCAGAGAAAGCTTACGGTTATACACATAAGGTGTTGTTTGTGTCTTCACAATCGTACGTAAGGAAAAATTTCTCTCTCGCCTGGCCCCTCGCCTTAAACGGTATCTTGATGCAGTCGATGTTGATGATCGACACACTGCTTGTCTCTCCTCTTGGTGAAATCCCTTTAGCTGCAATGGGGATTGCGACGACTATCGTTGCCTTTGTACTGGGAATTCAAATGGCGCTGGCAAACGGTACTCAGTTAGTATTAAGCCGCGCAGTGGGCTCTGGCATCGCCGCATCATTATCTAAAGCATTTTGGGCAGGGTTATTTATCAACCTTGGCGTAGCAACACTATTTTGGCTTCTACTTACTTTTTTCGAACAACCCTTGATTCAAGCTTTAACAGATGACGCTTCCCTTCACTTAGAAATCAGCCGCTATCTAGACATCTCGAAATACATCGTTATTTTTACCGCGTTAACGCAGGTGATCATTGCTTTATTTAATGCGCTAGGCAGAACTAAAGTCCCATTCAAAGGTTACTTAATTGAACTGCCTATCAATGCTGTACTCTCATATGTGCTGATTCATGGTTTTTCTAATTTTGAAGGGATTGGAGTACAAGGCGCTGCATTAGGCAGCATTATTGCAATAACGATCCGCTTGCTGTATTTGGTTTTGTGCGTGCATTTAAGCTCAGCGATTTCACTCAAATTAGACGCTCAGCGCTCTGAATTCTTTACCAACGTTCGCCGTCACTTTATCGAAATATTCCCTGTAGCAGCGAACGTGACCATGCTTTTGATTGGCGCAACGATATATCAATTGTTGTATTCGCAACTTAACATCAACGCTTACGTAGCGATTACTTTGGTGATGCCTTGGATCAGGGCTGTCTCTCAATTTATTACCGCTTGGGCTCACTCTTCCGCAATTACTATCAGCCAAGCGATTGGCTCTAAAAAGATGGATGACCTAGTCAAAAACGTCGATACCAGTATTGATATTGCGGTCGTCATTTCTTTTGTGTGTGCAATCTTGTTCGCAGGATTAAGTCTGGTCATTGGTGACATTTACCCGAACTTGGATGAGTCTACCTATCAAGCATTGGCCGTTATCGCCCCACTCTACATCTTCTTGCCGATTGTCCGTGGCTACAACACGGTTCATGGGAATGTATTAAGAGCCCTAGGAAAAACGACCGCAGTCTTCAAAATCAACTTTACTGGTCAATGGGTAATTTCAATTCCATTGTGTGCATTGATCATCTTTGGTTTAGATGGCTCTATCTTTTGGGCCTTTGCTATCCAACCATTCGAAGAAGTCGTTAAAGCTTTCCCATTCCGTCACTTAGCTCGAAAGTCTCTAAAGGAGTTTGATGCCGACAAAGCTAAAGAGTTGATGTATGACTAAACTCCGTATCGAGTTGTCGTCCTAAAATCTTCCTACGCTTTCTGATTACAACCTTGTCTTTTGACAAGGTTGTATTGTTTCAGCTGTACCGTTCATTGGTAAGCTTCATTGTACTCTCGCTGATACCCGGCTCATCTTAAATCTCATAGAAAACAAAAAGACCACTCAACATTCGGTTCAGTGGTCTTCGAAAACATTCCTTAAGGCCTGTTTCTAACTAGCCTTATGTACTATTTGCCGTTCAACTTTAGTGCCGAGAAAGTCACACTGTTATAGTCGCCATTCTTTTTATCGACAGCGAAATCGCCAGTACCGCCACAACCTGGCCCCCATACAGGGTGAGAATCGCTCACGCTACATTGGCCGTATGCGCCCGCTTTGTAATAGAAATCATCTTCAGCATAACCCGTTGGTGAATCAAGCTCATCAATACCCTTGCTCAGATCGATTTCATACTTAACCGTATCGTGACGTTCTGTTTCAAACGTTAGGTACATCATGGTGCCTTTCACTTCCACTTTGTAGCTAAACTCTTCACCAAGAGCAATGCCTGCTTCACCCGGTTCCGCTGGGTTTTCCCAAGTGTTACCCCAAACAGGGTAAGCTATATCGGCACGGTTAGGATCTTTCTTCTCTAGGTTACGCTCATAGTTCCAAAATACTGAACCCATTTCTTGGCCAGGAAACTTCTTATAGAAGATCTTTAGTGGTTCATTACCATGCCCGTAACCAGTTCCAGCTTTGATTAACTCATTATGTTTTTTAGCGTGAATCTGACCAACAACCACCGAGTGAGCTGGGTACTTTTCTGGGTACTTAGCGTTAATCGCTACGTGATTCACTTTTAGGGTCGCTTCTAGCGTGCCGCCAACGGCACTGTACTCGCTTGCTGATGGATGGCTAGACAATGCCCATTGGTTTCCTTTGTCCGCCGTATCGATTGAGAAATCAGCACCGCGTGGCATCTGGCGTAACTCAGAGCGTGCGTTTTTCGAGTTCTTCGTGGTAATAGCTTGGTTTTGTACTTCAAAGACGAGATTACCGTCTTTATCAAGGTGGAAGAAATCGCTGTGTGAGTAGCTCATCATTGCCACCCCTTCGATTTCGTCAACACGTCCATCTTCATTGATATCTGAAGGTATAGTTATTTTCCAATTGTGCATATCGAATTTATCGGCAGGTACGGGGTAAGAAACACCGTTATTTGCGAAAGTAACCATTGGTACAGTCGCTAATAGCGCCACTGCTAATATGTTTTTCTTAAACATGACTCATCCTTTATTGTTAACAGATACCGAGTACACACTCAGTACAGAAACCACTTTTGAACACGAATTAGTACTAAATATTTTCTCTTCGACTTAAATAAGCCAACCGATAAATAGAATTTACATTTAGCCATTTTGTAACTTTTATTAAACATCTGGCTATGGTTTATATTTATGCCTCTCAACATGCTCCCTATGTTTAAGCCACGATGGTTAAAATCATCATTATTAACATATAGAAACACTTAATATTTGTATTATTTTAACACATGCAAAAAAGTGAGTTTCTAAGGTTTGTGAATATGAGAAGTACGTCATGATTGATTTAATACACAAGCCCTAAATTGAGATATTCATAACATTTAGCTATATACTTGGGCCATTAGTCAGAACTTTTTGATAGATCTCACAGAAATCTGACTCAATAATAAATACCATATTTGTCATACATTAATTTAATACCATTTAAGGTATTGGTTTGTGAGCCACGGGTACATTGGATGTATCCAGAATTAAAAAATAATAGTGAGACAAAGGTATGAATTCTGTTACAAAAATTGCTGCAGCTGTTGCATGTACTCTTTTAGCGGGCACAGCTACTGGTGCATCTCTTGATTATCGTTACGAGTATCGTGCTGCGACGGATTATACAAAAACAAATGGCGACACGGCTCACGTAGACGCTCGCCATCAACACCGAGTGAAGCTAGGTGAAAGCTTTAAACTGTCAGATAAGTGGAAGCACTCAACGGGCCTTGAAGTTAAATTCCATACTGACGATTCTTACTACGACGCAGATTCTGGCGAAGTTAAATCAGCAAACAGTAGAAGCTTCTATGACGGCAATTGGTATATTTACGGTATGGAAGTAGAAAATACAGCAACTTACAAAGTCGATAACAACTGGTATCTACAAGTTGGTATGCCGATCGCTTGGGACTGGGATGAGCCGAACTACAACGGCGGTGACTGGAAGATGAAAAAAGTCACTTACAAACCTCAATTCCGTGTTGGTTATAATGCGGATATGGGATTAACGACTGCCATTCGTTACCGTCACGAGTATGCTGATTTCCGCAACCATACACAGTTTGGTGATAAGGATTCAGAAACTGGCGAACGTTTAGAATCAGCTCAAAAATCCAAAATAACGCTAACAGGTGCATATAAAATTGAGTCTCTACCGAAGCTTGGTCTTTCTTACGAAGCAAACTATGTAAAATCTTTGGATAACGTACTTCTTTATAATAGTGATGACTGGGAATGGGATGCTGGCTTAAAAGTAAACTACAAGTTCGGTTCTTGGAAACCTTTTGCTGAGATTTGGTCTTCTGATATCAGCTCATCTTCTAAAGATCGCGAAGCAAAATACCGTGTTGGTGTTGCTTACTCATTCTAATTAGAAATAGTCAATTTATAAAATACCCCTCTCCTCTTGTAAATTTTTGGGGCATATTTTAAGCACTTTATTTAAATAATAGGATGTTCTAATTAACGTTAGTTTCATCCTAATAAATATTTAACGACTATTCATTATCTATTTCTTATGTGATTTACATATGGATTTAATATCATAAAGAGAATATTTTATGCAGATTTCTAAAGTCGCTACAGCTGTCGCTCTTTCGACAGGTTTATTATTTGGTTGTAACAGTGACGGTTTACCTATCCCGACCGATGGTTCTACTGATCCAGGTAACCAACCTTCAGCATTAACTACGGGTTACTGGCAAATCAGTGATGGTAACTCCGCTTCAATATCCGCGTCATCAAACGCTGATCTACCAAATGTTTATGTTTTCCAAGAAGATGGCAATCATAAATACTATGACGATGATGATGACTTAGGTACTTACACGATTAAAGATGCAAGTGCTTCTACTAATAATTATGATGAAGAAGCCGGTACGGTCTCTTTCACATATTATGAAACAGGCACATCAACGATCGAAATTCTAGATGGTGTTTTTTCTTTCGATGACGCTGGTGCTCTGAATATTTCAGATAACACCACTGGCATAGACTACTCTGGTTCAGACCAAACTGCGACTGACGCCGTACAAGAAGCTATCAGTAAAGCCAATGAAGCAAATGGTATCAATGGCTACGTTCAAATCTTGGACACCAACAATGGTGGTGTAAAGAATGATGTGGGTGAACTACGTTTGAAATTGTCTGACAGCAGCACAGGGGCAACAGTAGACAGTATCGCATCAGGAAAGGTAACCGTTGACTTAATCTACCAAGTAGATGAAGACACCGAGCAAGAAGCGAATGGTTCAGGTAACAACGCTTATATTAGTCTCTACGCTTCTGGTACTTCTAACACTAATTTACACGGCGAAGTTATTTTTAATGCTGGAGAAATTTTCTACCGTTCCACGGTTACCGATAGTAGCGGTAAACCTCAAATTCCTGATGAGCCTGTAGGCACTTACACTTTAGGTGAAGATCTCGCGGTTGAAATCAGTTGGGCGAGCGGTTACTACACATTCAAAGTCAATGACACTGTATACGACAATAGCGGCAACGGTTTTGAGGCTTTCGACAAAGCTGCCGTTACTATCGTGTCATTGAAGCTTGGTGATACTTCTAACACAACACACTACGAGTTAAACGCTGACAACTTTAAAGTTTATTCGAATGACACAGCTTCTGATGAGCTAGTGTTTGAAGATAACTTTAACAATTACCCGAATGGCCAAGCGCTATCAGGTAATCCGTACAACAACAATACTGCGGAAGCGACAGTTGTTGTTGATGGCGGCAATACTGAGCCAGAACCTGAACCAGATCCAGATCCAGATCCAGAGCCCGGCGAAGTAACAGACAACTTCGATTCTTATACTGTAGGTACGCAGATCGATGTGGCTAACCCTGCGTACCAGACAAAAGGTGTTGATGGGGTTTTAAATACAGCAGTGATCAGTAGTGACTTTGCCAAGTCGGGTTCTAACTCTTTACGAATTGAAGATGGTGCGGACTCAACCACTGATAATAACAAAGCTATCGTTGGCCGCGACTTTGCTAATGGCGCAGCAGAAACTGGCTCTGTTTCTACATCTGTATACATCCCTAGCGATGGCTATGTAAAAGCATCATACATTTTCTTAGGTTCTAATAACGATGCATCATCTAGTGGTCGCTTCACTGAAGTTGTATTTACATCTAGTATGATTAAATTCCGCAACGAATCAGGCAGCCAAGTTGACCTTGCTTCATACTCAAAAGACACATGGGTAGATGTGACCATTTCATGGGTAGATACAGACATTACCGTCAATGTTGATGGAATAGACTACACTGGGTTAAAAGCTGAAAGTGCAGGTGGTTCCCCGACCGCTATTGCGCTATACAATGGTGACAATGGTTCAAAAGGGACATACACCTACTTCGACAACCTAGATTCAGACCTATTCTAGTTCTCACTAGAAAGTCTGTTTGACTTGATTGCTAGATAAAACAAATCCCTATCAACGTAATTTGATAGGGATTTTTTATTGTTAGCTCAAGAATAAAAAGCAGACTGGCGATTCAGTTAAGCTCTCTGACTCAGCGGAACTTTGCTTCAGCGTTGAATAAGCACCGATGCTGCTAGTAACGAATGCCCCCTTGCCTCTCTAACTTATTTAACCCTCTCAAAAGCCCTGTATCTATCATAGATAAACAAAACCCCTCAGCTCTGCACTCAACCCACAAATTATTATTCAGCATCACCGTAGCATACAATCAAGGTATTTACGGCCTGCAAGCAACTAACCCTCAAGCGTATCCCCTTGAGCACTAGATGCGTTTGATCATCGACTTGAGCCCGCCTGAGTATTTCATTAAGCATTGGCGCTAATAAAGTGATGGCTAACCGCCCTTCTATTTATGCAAGAGTTAGAGCACGATTTATGGCTGTTGCTAAGAGTCTTGCTAAACAACCCAAAAGTGACGGTTTCAAGAACAAAACGGGAGTAATCAGCCGAGCTAACGCTTATTAGTAGACCAGGCAAAACAATACGTTCATGTGTAGACGTCGCATTAGTACATACCTTGAGAACGAAGTCGAAGTTTTCTAGCTATGGCGATTCCAAAATAATATTGGCATTGTTTAGCTTTGAATGAGAGCCAATATGACCTGTTATCAGCTGAGATTAATCATGACTGAGGTTAATGGTGATCGGCGATTGGGGAAAGGATAGTGACTGAAACTGATAATGACTAAAGTTAATACTGAATGAGCTTAATGATAATGTCTTAAACTCTGTGCAACTGATAACTACCCCTCTCCTACTCAATTAAATCATACGCTTAAGCCCAACCAACAGCAGGCACAAAAAAGCCTCCAAACCCTAAGGCTGGAGGCTATTGCGATAGCTTTAGTATTAAGTGTTATTCGGTTAGATTACTTTTTGTATTGATCGTGCGATACGTCTAGTTGGTAGAAAGTCGCTTGTGAGTAATCGTCTAGGTCGCCGCTGATGTTTTGGTTGTAAACACCGGCTTTGAAGTACATGTACTTGCCGCCTACGTCGTAGCCGCTGTTGCTCATATCAACCACTTGTACAACGTCGTCTTTGCCTTCACGCATTAACGTTACAGTCATCGTGTTGCCTTTAACGTCAATACGGTAGCTGAACACTTCGCCAAGTGCGATACCATCGTCACCCACTTCAGCCGTCATGTCGCCCACTAGAGGGTAGAAGTCCTCTTTAGTTGCGTCTTGGCTTTCGTGTGCGAAGTAAACCGCACCCGTTGCTTGGTTTGGCAGTTTACGGTAGTACAAACGAATTGGTTCATCGTTTTGATCGTGAATCTGACCAATGATAAAGCGGCCTACTTCGTTCGCATTACCTGTTGTTGTTGCGTGATCGATTTTCAACGTTGCTTCTAAAACGCCATCAATACCAGCAGCAGCTTCTAAGTCAGACTCAGGTGCGCTTGAGAATACCCAGTTGTTCTTGTTAACACCTTTAGTGCTAATAGACTGGTCACCACGGCGCATCATTTCGCGAAGCTCTGTACGCGCATACTTAGTATTTTTAGAGGTACGAACACCTTTCACGTAAGACTTGAAGACTAGACCACCATCGTCAGCTGTGTAGAAGATCTCTGGGTGTTGGTAACCGTTTGCAAGGTTCCACTCAGAAACATCATCAGGCTTACCGTTTTTGTCATGGTCGAATGGTTGAGATAGGTACCAATGCGTCATGTCAAAGTTTTCGCTTGGCGCGTTACCTGCAACTGGTGTCGCTGGCAGGCCTGTCGGAACTGGCAGTGCACTGCGTGTGTCACATTCAACTGAGGTCTCACAAGGGTAAACCGCTGCTACACCAAAGTTACCTGAACGAAGATCTTTGCGCGCATCTTTACGTGCTTTTTCCACTGCTTTCATTTCAGCGATAATAACTGCTTCTGCTGCTACCACGTCTGAAGTGATGATATGGCTAGCAGGACATGCGTTAATGTTACAGTTAACCGCAGCTAACCCTGTCACACTGTTCCAACCATTTTTGGTGTTACCGTGACCAACGTATCTTACGTAGCGCGCTTGCACTGCTGGCTCGAATTGGAAACGCTCTAGGCCGATCGCTTTACCTGAGCTCAGTTGGTTTTCAAGTACGGTTGTCCAGGTTTCACCATCGACACTTACTTGAATATCAAATTTAGACTGGCGCTCGTTACCTTTGCTGAAAGATGCTTGAACCGCATCAAATTCTTGAACTGAACCATAATCTAGCATTGCCCACTCACCGTCACCCGCTGAAGACCAACGTGTAGTTAGGTCTTGGTCAATGAGACGATCAGGTCCGTTACCATCATGGCTACTAGCGGCAACAGCAACTGGCGTCAGAAGCGCTTCACCAGTTTCTTTGTTATTTGGGAAATCAACAGTCGGTGTGCTCGTGCTCGCACAACCAACTGCAAGTAAAATAGAAGAAGCGAGTAAGGTTTTTAGAGTAATTTGTTTCATATCTAATCCATTATTATAATACAAAGACAGCGTTCGTAAGTGAAAGATAAATTGGCAAACACGAGCTATAAGGCGTTTTCTCTCTCAGTATTTGCGATAACACAAAAATATTACGTAATCTTATAATACAAATAAAACACTTCGTTGAATAAATGAGACTGGGAACACTTTTCGCTTTTTCCATACTTTAACTGGATCACACTTCCTATTGATAAAAGACAACATATGAAAATTTAGAATGCGAAATGGGCTATCAAGGGCGAAAAATCCGAGCGGTAATGGTGAGAATGTGCATCACTCGAGCAGAGCATTTATCGTTCAGAACATCTCATTCACCAGTGTCGCAGCAGTTAAAAAAAGACCACATTGTTAGGAATCAATATGGTCTTTAAAGCAGTCATTGTTGTTACTCAAACGTTAGCTAATTCAATAATGTTCAGCTCTAAGAGAACTAAAGCTCACATCAAACACTTCGCCCGCATAGTCGCTATCAGGCTTAAATTGTGGGTAGATGCCCGCTTTGAAATAGAAAGCGATGTCTGTCGATGTCCAATCTGATGTTAACGAAACCGTGTCCCCATCTTTATCTGTGTAATCTTGTCCCCAAGGGATTAAATGAGAAACGGTGTTGGTTCCATCTAAATCATGAGTCGCCAAGTAGATACCGTCTTGATTGGCACGAATCGTATATCGCCACTCTTCACTTGCCGAATAAGTCCCTAACTCGACACTGAACGGGTCACAATGATTACAGTCTTGGTTGTTGCGCTCAAAATCAGAGTTCAGTATCACTCTTACTGGCTTACTCTCGCCTTCCCATAATAGTTTCACCAATGCTTGATTGATCTTCCAACCATGGATTTGTCCAAGTACCACTTTTGGATCTTGATTGTTGATGTTCGGGTAATCTTCAATTCGCAAGCTTGCGGTTAACTCGTGACTGGTAGCGTTCGTTCTAGTGTCGTCCAAATACCAACTTGTATCTTCATCGCTGGTGCTACAATCCGGTTGAACACTGCTTTGATACAACTCCCTGAGCTCAGAGCGAATATAGCTAGAGTTTTGGGTAGAGGTGCCGTATCCCATATCCGCTCTAAAGTGCATTCTTCCTTCATCAGTATTGAAGTAAGAAAGATCAATATCACTGTCGTACACATCGCTGTCATTTGAAAGAAGATCTTTACTCGATTCACAACGTTCTGGTTCTAACTCAGCAGCACTGTCACCACCGCTTCCATACCAATCATTCTTACTCGGTGGAATAGTCAGCTTCCAATCATTAATGTCCCAATCGTTTGATCCATCGATTTGAGTCGTGGTGTATCTCAACGCCTGATAGTAAGCAATCGCTTCACCATTCTCAAATTGGTTATAGATACCCGCTTTGAAGTAGCTCAATAAATGCTGCCAGTAAGCGATGTCTTGATTCACTTTTACTTCATCATTCACTTTGAGCGACAGTGTGTTCTCATAAACAGAAAGATCAAATTTGGTAAAACTGTCCAATTCCGCCTCACCTAAATCGTAGCGATTGTATGACGTGGCATAACAATCCGAAGAGTCAGCAGCGCTGCTACAATCAATGGCATTGTTTTTCATGACTGCCCAGTAGTGACCTGTGAGGCCATCTCGTTCTTGCTCCCAAACCACACGCAATAGCGGATGAGGGATATAACCCGTACCACTCTCATCAGTCCCCTTATTGTGTATCTGCAGCAACGTCACTTCATCATGGTCGGCAGGTGAACTCGCCATTGCATGCTCGATATCAGGTAAGCTTATTTCCGCATACAAGCTTCGTCTTACACCCGTTTCATTGATATCGAAGTTTTCTCCCTCACGAACCTCAGAACGCATCTTGTAGTTCGTCATTTTGAAGATAAGATTTTCCGTCTCTTTATCAGCATAAAAATAATCACTGACATAACCATCGAAGTTACCATCTTTGACTTCAGAGGTTTTATTGCCCTCCTCTCCATTAGGATCAGAGACCTGAAGATCTGAGCTGGAAAGGATGTTTTGATACTTGGTAATATCATAGGGAGCAACAACACCAGCGGGCATTCCTGGGTTATTGGTATCGGAAGGATCACTGCTGTCACTGGAGCTGCTTCCACCGCAGCCATACGTAAGCGAAGCGAGTACTACGACGAAGATTGGCTTATTCACATTTATCTCACTTATCCATAAGAATAGAGTGACAATGTATATTTGTACTATTTTATGTCAATTATATATTTATCAGAATGTGAGATGCGGCAAATGAAGTGGGATGAATGAGTATTGCGTAGAGTTAGACTCAAGAAAAACGCAGAAAGGCCACTCTAAACTCGCAAGCTATTGAGTGGCTCTCAGATCAACAACTAAACTTAGTATGTTGATTTTTAAATATAAATATTAGAAAAGTTAAACCTTAAAGCTGCTCATCAAGTCACTAACGCTGCCGTTAAGTGTTTTGATTTCTGCTGATTCAATCAACTGATCTTGGCTTAGCTTATTAAGCTCCTCAACAAAGCTTTCAATCTTATGCATGTTCTTAGCAATGCTCTGAATAAGGGCGTTCTGCTCAACAGACGAACCCGAAATATCGTTATTAAAACGACTTACCGTTTCCATCTGTTCCGTTAGCTTGGCCAACATATTTACCGCTTGAACCACTTGGGCACGCGTCATTTCACAGTTACTTTTGGTCAACTCAATCGATTTAACCAAACCATCTGATTTAGACTGCAAGCCAGACAGCGCTTCATCAATTTCAGAAGTACTGATTTGAGTTCGGTTGGCTAACGCACGGACTTCATCAGCAACCACCGCGAAACCTCGGCCATGCTCACCCGCTCTCGCCGCTTCAATTGACGCATTCAATGCCAGCAAATTAGTTTGTTCCGCAATTCCTCCAATCACAGACACGATAGACTGGATGCTCTGCGTTTCATTCGCCATTGAGCGAATATCATCAGAGGTGGTGCAGACTTGCTTCTCAAGATCACTGATATAGGTTTCCGTCACGGTGTTAATTTGTTTCGTCTCATCACTGAACACAGCGGCCTCTCTTGCTGCTTCTGCCGCCGACTGAGAACTCTTCTCGACTTCGTTTGATGCTTCAGATAAGCCGTTAATTGCAGAGACCACTTGAACCGTTTCATCAGTGTGAACTTTCAGTACATCGCTGGTTTCTTTACAACCTTCACGAATACTCAGTACCTTAGTATCGAGATCCGAGTTCTTAAATTTGACGTCCTTAACCATCTCTTGCAGACCAATGATGAACAAGTTGATGTCTTTGGCGATATGCCCTAAGTCATCATTCCCCTTCTCAACAAGCCTTTGAGTCAGGTCTCCGTTACCTTGAGATAGATCGTGGACGATTTTTCTCAGTGACACGATTGGGCGGTAGAAGCGATTCAGCAGTAAAATCATCAATATCACCGAGCCAAGCACACATGCCACGATAAGGATACGCGCACTCGACATCACGCCATTCAACTGATTGAGCGCGAGTTCAGGATCGATACTAGATATCATGTACCATTCTTTCTGGCTGCCAATATCCACTTTCTTGGCCATCAAAATTCTCTGGTTGCCATCAATCACACCCTCAATGAATTGGTCAGGCTGTTCAATGGCACTATTGAGTCTCATCTGAGTATCTGCAGAAGATATATTGCTTTGCGGAAGTACGTTTTCGACTGTTGAAGCGACCACCATCCCTTTCTCGTCGATAATAATGCCTTTGGCTTCGTAGATACTGTCCAGCTGTTTAAGCTGAGTTTCCAAATCGTCAAAACGTATGTCGGCCATGATGACACGATCTTGGTATGAGTAGGTCACACCGATCATAGGCACTTGAGTACTCTTAGTGAAAAACAGATCACTAAAAGATAAGCCTGATTTCAATTTGGCTTGTTGATACCAAGGTCGAACGGTTGGATTGTATTTTTCTTTTATCCCTACACCGTTAGGAAAAGACTCTGAAGGGCGAGAGGTATAAGAACGGCCGTCGTCAAAACCCACCACAATCTTGTCAATGCCACCCAGCTTTGCAGCATAATGCATGAGTGCTTCGTTTGGTACTTGGTATGGGGATTTCATGAACTCTTGTGCAACGGAATTGACCGTATCGATGGTGCGCTGGACGGTGCTTTCAATCTGATTAATTTCTATCGTTAACGAGTGATCAATCTCGTTATAAATCGTTTGGTTTACTTGATCAGTCGCCAAGTTAAGCGTGAACCAGTTCGTAAATGCCAAGGCACTGGAACTGACGATCGCCACCATTAAAATCAATTTTCCTTTAAACCCTAGAGACAATTTTGAATTCATAAAACTCATAATCCATATCAACCTATGTCTATTATTTTTATCCGAATGAAATGGTCATTTTTTAGATATTCGAAGATACGGGAAGCAAAACTTGTTCATGCCGTTCCATCGTCACAACCATCAATTTAATTAATATTGTATGTTTAATTGACCGATCATTCTGTGAGCAATCTTGATATATTAAAACTGGCTAAAATAGCCCTGTGACATAGTTATCATTTATGCGTTTTGACTTTCATCTCATTGAATAAAATCACTATAAATTTGTAAAACGTCCAATTTCATAGTGAAAAGTCATATTTCTGTCGATAATTATCATCACCAGATTTTACTGTCCCACGCTACCTAATAGTATGCAAAAATGAGTCTTAACTCACACTTCTACCAACTAACCATTCACTAAAGGCATTCAATATTAAAATTTATTTGTAATACAATAAGCCTTAAGTTATGGTGTATTTGAATCATAACTTAAGTTCTTTCTGGATGCTTTTGTTCAATTCAAAGTGATAATTGAAGCAGCCGCTTTAAGGTCATTGAACGCGTTTAACGTAGAAACTGTCGGGGGATCTCGTTATTCGTTTTTTCACTTGCTATTGATCATTTGTTTTTCCAGACGGCTCGTCCGAACATGCCCATACAGTCACCAGCTGTGTGGGTTTTTTTTTACTTTCTTTTCAGACCCGATATACGAGCGGTGTTAAGCCATCGCCAACAATCAGTTAAGTGCACTGGTTTAAGCTTGCGAGGAAAAGTGAGTGAGTTGGTGCTAGAAGGCTTTGAATTTACAAATAGATATAGATATAGATATAGATACAAAAATAGGAATTGAGGCAGTAACAAAGTTGAACAGAGTTTTGAGTAGGTGTAGCTGAGGAAGTAGAAGTAGAAGTAGAAGTAGAAGTAGAAGTAGAAGAGTTTAACGAGGGAACAAAGGGTTGGGTATGGCAGATAAAAACGAACCTCGCTGAGGTATCGCCGCCTAAAAAGACAGGCAATACCCTAGCGAGGTCGTACGTCGATTACTTCTCTAGTTTAGCGAAGTAGTCGAAGATTACTGGTACGTCGTTGTTACCCATTCCTGCGTCAACAGCAGCTTGTAGGCTAGTTGCAGTACCTTGAGCGATTAGAGACTCAGTACCTAGCTCTTCACAAAGAGCAAGGAAGTAACCAAGGTCTTTGTTTGCGTTAGCAACAGAGAAACCTAGCTTCTCTTCGCCGTCTACCGCATAGAACTTACAGAATTGCATGAACGGAGAGTTAGATGGACCTGCAGACATGATGTCAAACAGTTGTTGGCCATCAACACCAGCGCGTTGAGCAACAGCGAAAGCTTGAGACATAGTCGCAACAGTCGTCATACCCATGAAGTTGTTTACAAGCTTAGTCACGTGACCAGAACCTAGAGCGCCTAGGTGGAATACGTTTTCGCCTTGCTCTTCAAGAACAGGTTTAACTTTGTTGAAAGTTTCCATGTCGCCAGCAGCCATGATGTTCAGAAGACCATCTTTAGCGTGTGCAGGAGTACGACCTAGAGGTGCGTCGATCATGCCCGCGCCTTTTTCAGCAAGAGCTGCGCCGATTTGCTTAGTAGAAGCAGGGATAGAAGTACCGAAGTCTACTAGTACTGCGCCTTCTTTGATGCCCGCTAGAACGCCGTCTTCGCCGTAAACGATTTTTTCAACAACAGCAGAAGTTGTAAGACAAAACTGAACGATGTCACTTGCAGCAGCTAGTTCTTTAGCAGAAGTGAATGCAGTTGCGTTGCCGCGATCTGTAACGCGAGCAACAGCTTCAGCGCTTAGATCCATTACGTTTACGTGGTAGCCGCGCTTTTGTAGGTTTTCAACCATGTTGCCGCCCATAAGACCTAGGCCAATGAAACCGATTACAGGTTTAGTCATGTTCAAACTCCAAATATAGTATTGTATGATTATATGGTCATTATAATAACGACGTCTTTTCCGTTACGCAATAGTTTTAGGGTAATCCTTCAATGCTTAGACGCAAGTTGTGACGGGGATTCACTTTACGAGAAAATATAGTCACGCTTTGTACTTACAAGAGCGATATCCCAATCAAAAAATAACCTATTGATGAAATAATGCACTCTAAATGTCATACGATTAATGAGAATAAGCCACTCCAATAACGATTATTAACCTGCCGTCCCTTTTTTCAGACAAGATTAAGGCTGCCCACTGTCAGTAGTTGACAAATTATTGGAAGACAGTCACTGCCCTAGCCTTAGTAAGGTTTACTGAACACGGGTTTTAAACCAAGTTTTGTCGCCACTTACTAAGCCTGGCACTCTTGCTACTTAGCCTCTAACTAACCAACGCAACCTCTTCCCACCTCGTAGGCTACTGCCTGTTCTGTGCAAACAAAAAAACTCCGAGCTTTCACTCGGAGTTTTTAGTATCTAGCTTCTGTTACTTCAGCGAATTACAGTTCGATTGAAACTGTTTCACCGTCAACATTTAGCATTAGCGTGTTGCCTTCAAGCTTGTGAGACACTTCAACTTGCTCGCCTTCGTTCTTATTAGGAACAAGAAGCGTCAGGATGTTGTGCTCTTTCGATGGCTTGAATTCCACTTCAACGTGACGGTGGATTTCAAGATCTTTGAACTCGTATGGGTCAACTTCGCCAAAACCTTCAACATTCTTAACTGAAGTGATGTTGTCAGCTGATTCGTTGATGAAGTTTACGTCTAGGTGTGCAACTTCGCCACGGATAGTGAAAGACTTGTCTGCCACGTCGTTTGCGAAAGTTGTATGCATTAGCCAAGTCATGTCTTTCTCTTCAGAAAGCGTTGCCTTGTCTTGCATTACGAATACTTTACCTTGAACAAACCAGACCTTACGCTTGTAAGATTCAATTTCAGGAACGAAGTACTTGTAAGACGCTGTCGCATCACCTTCAACCATCTTCACATCAGATTCAGTGTCGAAATCAGAGATGTTGCCGCCCGCTTCGATACAGAAGCGATCTTGATGGTTTTCGTAGCCTGTATTCTTGTTCTCGCCATACTGACCTTTACCGCCAAATAGTGGAAGGTTCTTAGAGAACGTTTGACGACGCCATTTCGTGTGCATATCAACACCGAAACCACCGTAGTAGCCAGTGATTGACGCTAGCGTTTCACCGAATGCATGCAACGTGAATGCGTTTTGGTCACCGTGAGAGTGGCTGATTGAGCCAAACGGAGAACATTTGAATACCATGTGAATATGGTTATCACGCTCAGTCATCTTGTTGTGGAATGCAGCCCAACCCGTGATTGGGAATACTTTCAACAGTGGGTCATTCGATGGTGCTTTCTCTTCAGGTGCATCCCAAAGGAAGTTAAAGCGAAGATCATCGTAACCGAAGTCCCACCAACCGAAGTTGTAGAATTTGGTGTGTGCTTCAGTATCACGGCCTTTCAGTTGGTTGTAGTACCAAACATACTCAGGCTTCTGGTTAACACCTGCGTAATGCTTGATGTTGTAAGCCAGTTTTAGACCTGGGAAATCACCGATTGAAGACTGGTCACAGAAGCTCGCGCGCTTAGAGTGAACAGGCATGCAGTAAAGCGGGAAATCACCTGTGTTTTCGTAGAATGTTTTGTTAAACATGTCTACGCCACAGTATGCTTTCAATAGATCGAATGCTTCGCCTAGGAATGCAGTTTGCGTGTTCCAGTAGTCAGGACCTTCAGCCCAACCGCCGTCTACACCGCCCCATGGTGGGTAGTGTACTGCGTAGTATTCTAGTGCGTATGCAATGTACTCGCCTGCTTTCGGGTGATCGTGGTAAAGCGCGATACACGTTGGGATGATAGCAGAAGAGATAGAACGAACACCGTGGCTGTTCAGTGGGTTGTTCAATAGATCAACCGTCACTTTCAGGTGGTGCATGATTTCGTCTAGACGCTCAATCAAAGCATCTTGAACTTGCTGACGTTCTTCATCTGTGAAGTAGCCGTGTAGCCAGTCGTAACCCCAAGCCATAGCCGCGATAACACGGAAAGCCGCTTCATCGTTATAGCCACGAGAAGTCACGCCTTCTGGATCGTACGTAGACAGTTTTAGAGTCCAAGCTTTTGCTTTAGCAATTAGCGCTTCGTCTTCTTTCACAACACCAGCAATTGCTAGGTTACGTGTCGCGTTTAGTGCCATTTGGCAATCAACGTACATTTGACGCCAGTAAGGACGCCATAGAGAAGCTTTGCCTACCGTGTCAGCTGGGTACGCTTGAGGCTCTTCGAAAGGAGCAGTCTCAACGAACTTAACTGTCGAGTTATTGTAGAAATCATCAAACATGCAGTGAGCTTCATCAGCTTTCACTTTCGCTTTGAATTCTTCTAACTGATCTGCTTGAACAAGAAGACGTGGACGTGCTTCGCTCAAGTTGTCTAGGAATGATAGGTCGAAGTCACGTTTCTGTACTTCGATAGGGAGTAGGTCTACAAGATTACCTGCTGAAGTATCATTCTCCAGCTTCATCTTCCTGATTGCATCAAGAGATTTTTGGTCGCTCATTCTAACTCACTTATTTTTCAAGTTGGTTGAAAGGAATTAGCAACAATATACGTCTTATTGTAGGACAATTGAATATATTTCGATTCGATTGAACCATTTTGTACAGTTTTCGTGATTTAGGTCAGATATCTTCCACCTGACAGTTTTTCCGTGTCGCAGAACAAAAAATGCGACGCCCTTTCGAGTCGTCGCATTCTATTATAATCGTTTTCTATGTATTAGCTTTCAGTTACTGCTTTCGCTTGCTTGCCGCCGTCATCGACCGCTTTAACCAATAGCACACCAACACCACCAACAATCACACCACAAAGTATGAAGACTAGACGTCCCCACATTGGGTTAGTGAGTAGAGCCATTAGCATGATACCGACACCCGCTACCGCAATCAGTTTACCAAGCATTTCACGCTGTTTGTTATCCAGTACTTTCTGTTCTGCTGACTCCGCAACTAATGGAGTAGACAGGTTACCGAAGAACTTATCAACGTCTGCTTGACGCTTCTCAGTTAATGGCTTGTAGAACAGAGTTGATAGGATGAAGAAACCACCTGTCAGCGTAATGTGAGCAATCAGACCGATAGCAACCTTAACATCAGACCATTCACGGCTTGTTAGCTCTTCTAGACCGAAGATTGAAGACACCATTTCAGCGTTAACAACGAAACCCACGTAGTAAGAAACAAAACCACCAACCACTAGCGTACCCCAACCAGCCCAGTCTGGAGTCTTCTTAATAAAGAAGCCAAGGAATGCAGGAATTGTCATTGGGAAGCCGATAAGTGCGCCTACATACATCATGGTATCGAACAGGCTCAAACCTTTAAGCGAGTTGATGAACTGTGCAATAAGGATGATAGCAATACCAAACACGGCAGAAGTAATCTTAGAAACCGTTACTAGTTCTTTTTCGCTAGCCGTACCTTTACGAACGATTGGTTCATAGAAGTTCTTAACAAAGATACCTGAGTTACGGTTTAGACCAGAATCCATTGACGACATTGTCGCTGCAAACATCGCCGCAACTAGAAGGCCGACCATACCTGCTGGCATGTATTCTTGTACAAAGTATAGGTAAGCAAAGTCACCCGCTTTCTTACCTGCTTCTGGGTAAGCTGCTGCTAGGTCGACACCTTGACCTGCAATGTACCAAGAAGGCATGAACCAGATGAATACACCACAAAGCATTAGCACACACGCTAGTAGCGCCGCTTTCTTCGCGTTCTTTGAGTCTTTAGCCGCTAGGTAACGGTAAGAGTTAAGCATGTTGTTAGTAATAGAGAACTGCTTCACGAAGATGAAGAATGCCCAAATGCTGAAGATGCTTAAGTAGTTAATGTTGTTACCAGAAAGGAAAGAACCGCCTTCCGCTACAGGGAAGTTATTCACGATTTCACCAACACCGCCACCTTGAACAACAGCAACAACTGCACATGTCACGGTTACTGCCATGATGATAACCATCTGCATAAAGTCAGATGCGATTACCGCCCATGAGCCGCCCGTTACAGACATTGCCAATACAACCAAACCGGTAATCCAGATAGTTGCTGTCATGTCGAAACCGAAGATACCAGAAGCGATGATTGCTAGTGCGTTTAACCATACACCGGCAGAAACAACACTGTTTGGCATTGAAGACCAAGTGAACACTTGTTCGTTAGTCGCACCGAAACGCATACGAATTGCTTCGATTACCGTTACTACACGTAGTTGACGGAACTTTGGAGCAAAGTATGCGAAGTTCATGAAGTAACCAAATGCGTTGGCTACGAAGATGACCGCTACTGCAAAACCATCGTTATACGCTTTACCTGCCGCACCGGTGAATGTCCATGCACTAAACTGGGTCATAAAGGCGGTTGCACCAACCATCCACCACAACATGTTACCGCCCCCGCGGAAGTAGTCACTGGTGGTACTTGTAAATGTTCTAAACATCCAACCTATCGCAATCAAGAATAGGAAATAAATGCCGACAATAATCGTGTTGAGTTCCATCGTGTATCCTTTGTCCGTTGTATTTTGTTACGAGGACTATAGGAAATCTCAAACTTTATTTGTAGTACAATAATCCAAATAAGTGATGGCGATCTTATTTTGATTGATTAAGTTAATTATATATATGACATAGGATGGAATATGGCCAATCCATTAAGGCAATTACTGGTGTTTGAGGTAAAAACTCAAAAAACCAAGGACAAAGAACACCACACCTATTAAAATCAAAGACTTAAAAAAAAGTGAGACTTTGCACACTTATTAACAAATACAACCAAACACATATAAATATAAAATCCTCAAAAATAATAAAAGCCAAATCAGAGCTAAATCACTCTCATTTATCACACAATAAACCAGTGTTTTTTATCTATTGAGAGTGGATAATTTCATTAGAATTCTACTTAAATTAATCAATATAGAAGAGGCATATCCAGTTCAAACGATGGTAGATTCAAAATATACAAAAATGAAAAATCATGGATGACGCATAATTATTTGGGGGTCGAGAGTGTCTAAAAACGAATATCGAGCGTAATATTATTTTTATTATGATGGTAAAGAGAACGACCGCTAGGCGTATACAAGAAGGAACTGGCTTAAGAAGGAGTTAAGCGAGGATGAACCAAAACAGTGCCACACATGGTGCAACACGCTTTCTAAAAACAAAAAAGCATGCACTTGGCATACCTTTTTGACTGGTTCAAATGAAGTTGAAAACCGTGTTTAGCTTGCAGTGGCTAAACGGTGGTTAGCATCTTGCAAGTGAGCCGCTGACATTGTACGAGCTTTTTCACTGTCGCCAGCCATAATCGCTTCATAGATTCTACGGTGTTCATTGATACATGTGCTGCCCTCTTCAGAAGAGTGCACGATGAAGTTAACGAACATGGTCGTCAGAATATTGCCGAATGGCAGGTAGAAATCGTTACCTGTTGCATTGAAGATCAAGCTGTGGAAACGAATGTCGATGTTTGTCCAACTTTCTTGGTCAAATACTTCAGCAGCATCCACTTCTACCATCTTCTGGAAGATCTCTGAAAGCTCGATACGTTGCTCAGCAGTCGCAAATTTTGCAGCTAATGCACACGCTTCTGGTTCAATCGCACGGCGAAGGCCTAAAAACTGAGAACAGAATTGGTCTATGTCGGTTAGACCATCCATCCATTCAATCAGTTGAGGATCAAGAAAGTTCCAGTATGCGCGATCCACTACACGAGTACCGATTTTCGGGCGGGACTCTAACAGGCCTTTAGAAGTCAGTAGTTTAACTGCTTCACGAAGTGCCGTACGACTGATACCAAACTGTTCACACAGCGCCATTTCACCAGGAATAATAGAACCTTGTGGCAGTTCACCAGACAAGATTCCACGAGCGATTTCACGCGCTACTTGCACGTGCAGGCTGCGCTTCGAGCCCGAGATTGAATTAAAAGTGCTAACCATAAGTTCACTTATTTTATATGTTATGTTTATGTATTATTTAAGGATTACTATAACAGGATTTCAACCTAGCGCCAATTGAGTAAATTAGCAACGAGTCGCGCTCTATTAATTTACTCAATTAATCAACCACTTATAAAGCATCTAACTCCATACAGCTAGAAACATTATGTTACACCATTCATAAATCCGTCATCAAAATGCATCGGTTCTGTCATCCTCGATTTCTATACTCCCTTCCCAAGAAATCACTCAATTGGACTGAAATAATGAAACCGACAAAAACAAACCTCACGCTTAAGAGCGCTATTACTGCTGCGCTGATTTTTTCTGGTTCTGCATTAGCAATGGATACACGATACGAAGATCGCTCTGGCAACTTGGTTGCTGATGTTCCTCAAGATGAATCGCAATGGGTTGACCCAAACACGCTAATTTTTGCTTATACGCCAGTTGAAGATCCTGCAGTATACGCTGATGTGTGGAGCGAGTTTTTGAGCCACCTTGAAAAAACAACGGAAAAGACGGTTCGTTTCTTCCCTGTTCAAAATAACGCAGCTCAAATTGAAGCAATGCGTTCAGGTCGCCTACATATCGCAGGTTTCAACACAGGTTCTACACCACTAGCGGTTAACTGTGCAGGCTTTGCCCCATTCACAATGATGGCTGCAGAAGATGGCTCTTTCGGTTACGAAATGGAAATCATCACTTACCCTGGTTCTGGCATTGAGAAAGTGGAAGACCTAAAAGATAAGAACCTAGCGTTCACATCACAAACGTCAAACTCTGGTTTCAAAGCCCCTTCTGCGATTCTGGATGCTGAATACCAGCTTCAACCTGAACGTGATTTCAAACCGGCTTTCTCTGGCGCGCACGACAACTCTATTTTGGGTGTGGCACACAAAGATTATGACGCAGCAGCCGTCGCTAACTCAGTATTGAACCGTATGCTTTCACGTGAAGTCGTGAAAGAAGGTCAAATCAAGAGCATCTACAAGTCACAAACCTTCCCAACAACAGCTTACGGCACAGCGCACAACCTAACACCAGAGCTGCAAGAGAAGATTCAAAAAGCGTTCTTCACTTTCGATTGGGAAGGCACAAAGCTTCAAGAAGAATTTGAACGTAACCGCGAAGCGCAGTTCGTTCCTATTACTTACAAAGAGCACTGGGAAGTGATCCGCACTATCGATACGGCAAACAAAGTCTCTTACACGTGTAGCTAAGTTCAACCGAACTAAAAAGCCAATCACACACCGATAAAACTAACTGCAGGTGTAATCGCCTGCAGTTATTCACCACTCTTTCCGGTTTACTTTCCATGCCTGTCTCAGGCGAACTCTTAGTACACCGCTCTTATAGGAATTCTATGTCTACTCTTACCCTTAAAGGGCTTACCAAGCACTACTCCAGTTCTGATAAAGCCCTTACCAACGTTAGCTTGTCGGTCAATGCCGGTGAAGTGGTTGGTTTAATTGGTCCATCTGGTGCGGGTAAATCAACGCTTATCCGTTGTATTAATCGGCTCACCGAACCCACCAGCGGCGAAGTGATCTTTTCCAATACCAATCTAGAAACGCTGTCTAAGCGACAACTGAGACAATCACGCCGTGAAATCGGGATGATTTTCCAAGAGTACGCGCTGATTGAGCGTTTGACGGTGATGGAAAACGTACTTTCAGGACGTTTGGGTTACGTGAATTTCTGGCAAAGCTTTACTCGCCGTTTCCCTGAATCAGATATCCAAGCCGCTTATGCACTACTCGACCGTGTTGGATTGTTAGAACACGCCAATAAAAGGGCCGATGCTCTGTCGGGTGGTCAGCGTCAACGTGTTGGTATTGCACGTGCACTTGCTCAGAAACCGAAATTACTGTTGATTGATGAACCAACGGCCGCACTTGATCCACGTACAGCGCGCCAAATCATGCGACTGATCAGTGAGATTTGTTCAGAGCAACAACTCCCTGCCATCATCAATATTCACGATGTTCAATTAGCAAAGCAGTTTTTTGACCGTGTTGTCGGCTTGAATGCAGGTTGTGTCGTATTTGATGACAAACCAAACCTGCTCACTGAAGATGTTTTAACGCAAATCTACGGTGAAGAAGACTGGAGTCAACAAGCAGAAGAAGAGGCCGATGACCTCATCATCACAAGCCCTCGCCTATCTGAGGCAACAATATGACTCAACCATATCCAAATCAAGTTCAGCAGCATTTAAAGTCAGGAAAACAGAATTCCAAACAATACCCGACACAGTGGACAAAGCCGCCACTGATTTCTAGCCCATGGTTACGCTGGAGCTTAATCATCATTGTCGCGGTTTACTTGTACCTTGCGACTCAATCGGTACACGTCAACTGGACTCGAATTTACGAAGGCAGCGAACGCGGCTGGCAGTTCATTTTGGCTTTCATGAACCCAGATTTTGGTGGCCGATGGAACAACATCTCACAAGGTTTGATTGAGAGTTTAACCATGACCCTGACATCAACCGTGGCGGGTGTCCTTCTTTCAATCCCATTCGGATTAGGCGCAGCGAAAAACCTTGCCCCTACGCCTGTTTACCTATTCTGTCGTGCGTTTATTTCGGTTGCTCGTAGCTTACAAGAGATCATCGTTGCGATTCTGTGTGTCGCTCTATTTGGCTTTGGTACGTTTGCGGGTTTTGTCACGCTCACCTTCGCGACCATCGGCTTTCTCGCAAAATTGTTTGCCGATGAAATTGAAGCCATTGACCCAGCACCACTGACCGCAATGCGTGCAACGGGCGCAAGTTGGTTACAACAAGTGAATTACGCGATTCAAGCGCAGGTAATGCCGCGCTTCATCGGACTTTCGATGTACCGACTCGACATCAACTTTCGTGAGTCAGCGGTGATTGGCATTGTTGGCGCAGGTGGTATCGGCGCAACGTTAAACACAGCAATGGACCGTTACGAATACAGCGCAGCAGCCGCTATTCTATTGATTATTATAGTGATTGTGATGTTGTGTGAATACCTATCAACCATCATCCGTAAGCATGTGCAGTAAGGAACGACCAATGAGCACGTTAAATGAAACACCGACAAGCGCCATCAATCGTACCCAATGGCAGCGTTACGACAGTAAACAGAGCCTCATGCTTTGGCTAGGCTGGCTTTGCTTTGTTGCTTTGACAGTATTCGCATGGCAAGTCATGAACAAGGATACGATTTGGTACTTTGTGACTGACTCACCCAACCAATTTACTGATATCTCTTCACGTATGTGGCCACCAAGATGGAGCTACTTAGAGTCTCTTTGGAGTCCGTTGTGGGACACCATTAACATCGCGACACTTGGCACACTGTTGGGGATAGTACTAGCGTTTCCAGTCGCGTTCTTAGCTGCACGTAATACAACGCCAAGCATGACGTTTATCAGACCTATCGCGCTGTTCATCATCGCGGCAAGTCGTTCAATTAACTCGTTAATTTGGGCATTGTTATTGGTAGCAATCATCGGCCCAGGCTTGTTGGCCGGTATCATTGCGATAGCGCTACGTTCAATTGGTTTTGTGGCGAAGTTAATGTATGAAGCGATTGAAGAAGTGAATGCAACACAGATGTCTGCAATCCAATCGACTGGAGCTTCTCCGCTGCAGGTATTGAACTACGGTATTCTTCCGCAAGTGATGCCAAGTTTCATCGGCACGAGCTTGTTCCGCTGGGATATCAATATTCGTGAGTCTACCGTCTTAGGTTTGGTGGGCGCTGGCGGTATCGGCTTAAAACTGCAAGAGTCGATGGCGATGCTGGCATGGCCTCAAGTGACTGTGATTTTCTGTGCGATTCTAGTGACGGTCATCTTCTCCGAATGGGTGGCAGCCAAAGCAAGAAAAGCCCTTATCTAAATAATAAAAACAACGTCAAATAGACGGTTAGTTAGGATCAAAGCCTACTCAGTGAGTAGGCTTTTCGTTTGTTGCAACGTGATAAACATTTTTCACCATCAGAACCGCACTTCGTTGACCACAGTCCCTACCCCTTCAATCGTGACACTCACTTGGTCCTTGTCGGACAAAGCATAAGTTCTACCTGGCGTGCCCATGAAAATTAGATCGCCCGGTTTGAGGGTAAAATAATGGCTCAAATAGCTCACGACTTTTCTTGGCTTGTGGATCATGAACGAAGTATTTTCTTGTTGAACCACTTTACCGTTAACACGAGTGGTTAACTCAACATTGTTGTAATCAATGCCGCGCACAATTGTGTTGCCTACTGGGCCAAAACCATCGGAAGCTTTCGCTCGGAGCCATTGTAAATCGGCGCCTTGCCAACTTCTTTCAGTAATATCGTTGCCCACCGTGACGCCAAAGATCGCTTGTTCGGCTTCTTCTTCACTGGCTTGACTGAGCTCTCTACCAATCACAACCACCAGCTCGCCTTCAAAATGAACATTTCTTGCTTTTGGTGGCACTTGAATCACTTCGCCCGTGAGAATCAAAGAAGAAGGAAGTTTAAGAAACATCGGCGGTGGTGCATCGGCAGGTGAGGCTAAGTGGCTAGCGAAGTTCATCCCGACGGCGAAGACTTTCTCTGGTTTTGTCGGTAGTAACACCTCAACCGACTCTAACGGGATCGAATTTTTTGCTACCGAATATTCGCCAAAGAGATCGCCGCTGACCGGTAACACAACGTCATTGTCTAGCTTTCCATAGCTGACTTTGTCTTGGTATTTAAAACGGACAAAATGCTCACTGCTCACCTCAACACTGTTATTTTCTGCCGCCAATGCGACACCAGACATCGCAACTATTGCCAATAACCACTTCATCCTTGAATCCCTTTATTTTTAAATCCTAAACTATACTTTAGCCCACTCTGTAAGATTCGAAGGAAAAGGGAAGCTCCGTTGCCCCATCCTCTTTCCCCCCTTCTTATAAAAGCAGCACGCATAAAAAAACCGAGCAACTCGCAGTGAGTTACTCGGTTTGACTTATTCCCGATGTATTCAGTCGTTGTTGGTATCAACGAACGATTTGCAATCACGACTGAATTCAATGTGATGCTTCGTTCCCGCAAAGCACCACATCAATACATGCCATCGTTAAACGGCATGTATGTTAATCATTTACAGTTGAGCAAATGATCCTTCCCACGAGTATGTCTCACCCGCGAACTCAACAGTGTGAGTTGCTTGCTGCGTGTCTTCAGCTTGGTTTGAAATACCGTAGTGGTAAGTGTTGCCAGATGTCGTTTGAATGCGCACAACAGTCCCGACACTGTTATGGCCCACAACAGACATTGATTTAACCAGACCACGAGCGCCTACAGAGGCTTCGATAGACTCGTTAAAGTAACCATGCGTTTCTAGTACAGAAGCAAACACGTGGTTTTGACCAGACTGACGTAAGATGAACGCGGGCTCACTCTTAAGGTTGAAGTCTGGATCGTTAGCACCAGTGCGAGCAAAAATCACTTCGCTGCCCGCATTAGCACTGGTTACTAGGCTGTAGTAGCTGCTGTCATGTAGCCAGCTTACTAGAGAACCTTCTTCGTTCACTTTGCCTGAAGCCACGTTCCATAGGTGTTGGTAACCATTATCTTCACCTAATGGCTTAAGCGTTTTTTCCATGTTGTAATCGAAATCAGTACGGATGATCTGGCCTGAGTGGTGAACGGGCAGGTCGTACTGGTGCTCAGCGTCAGCTTCAATGCGGTATACATCGATCACTAGTGGCTTCTCGAACTCAGGAAGTTCAGCAAGAATCACGCTGCGTTGCATGTCTACGCCAGTGTAGTACTCAGAAATGGTTCCGCTCATGCCTTGCAGAGACTGATCGTCTGCTACGAAGAAGTGCTTCTGACCAAACTTAGACTCAGCCAATGCTGTGTTGAAGTTGTTCTGCGTTTTCTGATCAACCGTTACTGTGTTGTGAGCAACCGTCTGCTTACAGTAAGACTTGTTCTCTGGGATGTAGCGACCGCCAAACTTAGGCTCAACGTTTACCCAGCGACCAAAACCGTAATCGTGCAGTACTTCGTGGCCACGGTTGAATACGCTTAGGTGTAAGCCATCGTAGTGACCATGGTCTAGCGCAGAGTGGTACTGGTGATCAGAGCCGTGCTGACCAAACCAGATCAACGCCATTGTGTCGTCGTCTTGCTCATCACGGTGACGAAGGATGCTTGCGCCACCTTTTTCGCCTTCAGGGCCGTCCGTTACAAACAGGCTACCCCAGTTAAATGCTTTGATGTCGGCTGCTGCATCAACCGCGTCAGACAGTGTTTTACCCGAAGCATGAACCCAAACGTTTTGTTGGTGATCAGCCATGCCAAGCAGAGTTTCAGTCTGCTCGTAACGGTGGTAACACACAGACGTTGCCATGATAACGCCTTCATCGTTGATAGAGATTGTCTTCGATGAATCGTTCAGAGCTGGCAATGTACCGTCTGGGAATGCTGTTTTGAATACAGAGTACGACGTTGTCTTGATCACTGAGTCGTTGAATTCATAGATACCAACTTCAGGCTGACGACGTTCAATTGCTTCTGCGAACAGGTAGATTGGACGTAGCGAGAAACGGTGGTAGTAAGGACCTTCCATGTAGTAGCCGTCTGGCGAAAACAGTTGGTCAAGTTGTGCTAAGAAACCGCCGCTTACTTTGTCTAGTTTCAGGCCGTAAAGCGCTTTGTCTACAGACTCTTGATCGTTGATTGCGTAACCACAGATACCTACCGCTGCCACAGCCCATAAGCCGTGGTTGTGTACGATATCGAAGTCGTGTGCGTAAGTCACAACGAACATTTCGATCATTTGCTTAAGAAGATCGTCTTCGATCAGACGCTTTTGCTCTTCAGAGATCGTGTGGTAAATACAGCTGTACGCACAAGAAGCGTAAAGCATCCACATGTTCTCGTTCAACGTTTGGTGGAACAACTTACCCGGAGGGTTAGAGTCACGGCTTACGTTGCTTTCAAGCGTTGGGTATACCGTCGCGTACGCAGTTAACATATCAACGATGTAGTCACGGTATTTTTTTTCCTCAGTGATAAGGAACAAACGGCCGGCTAGATCCATGTGGATGTAGTTTTGCTTGTGACGGTTATGTTCGTAACCGCCGCCTTCACCGTGACCTGGAACTTCAATGCCAACTTCAACCATGTAAGCGTCAGTTTGTTTAATATCGCGAGTCAGTGCGTTACCTAAAAGGCTATCCTTGCCAAGTTCTTTACGAAGCTCTGCTGCTTCATCAAAGTTAAGTAAAAGTGGTTGATAGCTCATTATTATTTCCCCTGCTCTGCTGTGCTTGCTAATTCTGGGTTTAAAATTATTTCTACTGAGTAGAAGCCTGTCCAGCTGTATACTTTGCCGTTCAGTTCTACTTTGTGTTCAGTGCTGTCAGTCGCGCCAAGTTGGTTGCTGATCATCACTGTCACGTTTGATTTCTCTGTGGTGATCTCAACTACCGAACCGACATTGGTGTGAGCCACTACTTTGATGTCTTTCACAACACCACGTGCATTAACTGATTGCTCGAATTCTTCGTTGAAGTAACCGTGCGTTTCAACAACAGAAGCAAACAGTGTTGTTTCGCCTTTGCTGCGTAGAATGAATGCAGGCTCTGAACGTAGGTTGAAGCTTGGGTCGTTAGCGCCAGTGCGAGTAAAGATCACTTCAGCATTGTCGTTAGACGTTGCACCTAGCCAAGTGTAGTACGTGTTGTTTTGTAGCCAGCTTACAAGTGCTGTGCCCTTCACTTCACCGCTTGCCACGTTCCATAGGTGTTGGTAACCGAAATCGTCACCTAGAGTGTTTAGCTCTTTGTTTGCTTGGTATTCAAAGTTAGTGCGAACAATCTGACCTTGATATTGGTGTGAGTAGTCGTACTGATGCTCACCTTCACCGCCTTTCTCAGAATCTAAACGGTAAAGATCTAATAGTAGCGGAGATTCTAATTCTTCAAGGTTTAGCATGAACACGCTGCGTTGCATGTCAAAACCTTCGTAATGATCGTTAGCAAATGCGCTCATGCCATTGATTTGCTCGTCTTCTACTTTGAAGAAGTGCGGCAAGCCGTGTACTGCATCTGCACGTTCAACGTCAAAGTTGTTCTGACATTTTTCATCAATCGTTACTGCGTTATGTGCAATTGTTTGACGAGCGTAAGATTTGTTTTCGTCTAGGTAACGGCCGCCGAATTTAGGCTCAACGTTCACCCAACGACAGAAGCCGTATTCACGCAGTACTTCTTGACCACGGTTGAAGAAAGAAATACCCAGCGTATCAAAGTTACCGTGACCCATGCCGTGTTGGCCGTAGTTCATCACTAACTGAGAAACGTCGCCTTTCTTATCCTGCATACGGATAAAGCCTTGCGCGCCGTTGTGACCTTGAGGGCCTTCGTTCAATTCAACACTTGGCCAGAAAGGCATGCCGATTTCTTGCTCAGCAGACGCCGCTTCATAAGCTTTAGATAGCTCAAGACCACATGGGTGCATCCAAACTGCGTCTTGAATCTTCGCCATACCAAGAATGTTTTGGTCAACGCCGTTTTCAGATGAGTAATGTTTGCTGTAAACGCTCACTGCAACCTGAACACCCATGTCTGTAATACCCATTGTGCGAGATGCATCGTTCAGAGCTGGGAATTCGCCGTTCGGGTAAGCCGTCGCAAGCATCGCTTGTACTGTGTTACCAATCACGCCGCCTTTGTAGTTGTAGATATCCACTTCAGGCATATGACGGTGAATCACTTCAGCGAACACACACGTTGGACGAATCGCATAACGGTGGTAGTAAGGACCTTCCATGTAGTAGCCAGACGGTGCAAACAGCTGAGAAACTTGCGCTAGGAAGCCGCCAGTGTCGTTACGGTCAATGCCGTACACCGACATTTCAAGGTACTCACGCTTGCCAAGAGCAAGACCACAAATACCGACAGCCGCTACTGCCCAAATACCGTGATTGTGAATTCGGTCGAAGTCGTGTGCGTATTTAACCGTGAACATTTCTAACATTGGTTCAAAAATACGAGACTCAATATTGTCGCGTTGTTCTTGTGTCAGGGTTGAAGCAACACAAGAGTAAGCTAAGCTTGAGAACATTAACCAGCAGTGTTCGTTCAGGATTTGGTGGAACAAACGACCTGTAGGGTTAGTGTTTTTCTGTACGTGGTAATCAAACGTTAGGTATTTGTCTGCGTACTCTTCTAGTAATTCTGTAACAAAGTCAGCGTACTTTTGCTCTTTAGTGATCAAGAACATGCGACCAGCTAGATTCATGTACGTGTAATTTTGCTTATGGCGGTTATGTTCGTAACCACCAGCCTCACCATGACCTGGGACATCAATAGGTAAACGCATGAATGCTTCTAGATCTTTCGCGTTCGCTGCAATGGTTTTGCCCATTAAGCTAGAACGGCCCACTTCAAGGTGAAGTTGCTCTATTTCTGCTTCAGTCAACAATACTGGTTTAGTCGTCATATTCTTTGTCACCCTCAATAAAGAGTTTATCTGCTTAAACTTTGATTAAATTTTCAAACTCCATATAAAGTAATACAATATGAGCTTTAATTATACCTATTCGTCGCTAAATGATGAGTAGAGTCACATAATTAGCCATAAGTCATTGATGTAGCTGGCTAATGGTAAATATTAGCCATTTATTAAGTTGTTGATTTATTTACGCTATATAAAGTATCGCTTGATCAATATCACACAAATTTAGATATATTGTATTACAATTAGGCTCATTCCCTTATGATGGATGCAAGTTAAGTAACACTTAAAAGATTTAAACAGATTAGGAGATACACAATGAACTCTTTCTTTATCCTAGATGAAAACCCATGGGAAGAACTTGGTGGCGGCATTAAGCGTAAAATCGTTGCTTACACTGACGATCTAATGGCAGTACACCTATGTTTTGATAAGGGCGCGATTGGCCACCCTCATACTCACGAAATCCATGACCAAATCGGTTACGTAGTTCGTGGTAGCTTCGAAGCTGAGATTGAAGGCGAAAAGAAAGTCCTTAAAGAAGGCGATGCTTACTTCGCTCGTAAACACATGATGCACGGTGCAGTTGCACTAGAGCAAGACAGCATCCTTCTTGATATCTTCAACCCTGCGCGTGAAGATTTCCTAAAATAATAAACAGCGCAACCTCAGTTGCTAAGGTAAGCATATGAAATCATTAAACATCGCGGTCATTGGCGAGTGCATGGTTGAGCTACAAAAGAAACAAGACGGGCTTAAGCAAAGTTTCGGTGGCGATACACTAAATACTGCACTTTACTTGTCTCGCTTAACAAAAGAGCAAGATATCAACACGAGCTACGTAACAGCGCTAGGCACTGACCCATTCAGTACCGACATGTTAGAAAAGTGGCAAGCGGAAGGTATCGACACTAGCTTAATTGCTCAGCTTGATCACAAACAACCAGGGCTTTACTACATCGAGACCGATGAAACTGGTGAACGCAGTTTCCACTACTGGCGTAATGATGCTGCAGCAAAGTTCATGTTTGACCAGGAAGACACGCCTGCTCTACTTGATAAGCTATTCTCTTTTGATGCGGTTTACCTAAGTGGTATTACGCTTGCTATCTTGACAGAGAATGGACGCACGCAGCTATTCAACTTCTTAGACAAATTTAAAGCGCAAGGCGGCCAAGTATTCTTCGACAATAACTTCCGTCCAAAACTTTGGGAAAGTCAACAAGAAGCGATTTCTTGGTACTTGAAGATGCTTAAGTACACTGACACGGCTCTACTGACGTTCGATGACGAGCAAGAGTTGTACGGCGACGAAAGCATTGAACAGTGTATTGCACGTACGTCTGAATCTGGTGTGAAAGAGATCATCATTAAACGTGGTGCTAAAGACTGCTTAGTAGTTGAAAGCCAAAGCGCTCAGTACGTTGCTCCAAACCCAGTAGACAACATTGTTGATACTACAGCGGCTGGCGACTCGTTCAGCGCGGGCTTCCTAGCTAAGCGCTTAAGCGGTGGCAATGCACGTGATGCAGCGTTAGCAGGTCATATTGTGGCAGGGACTGTGATTCAGCATCCAGGTGCTATCATTCCTCTAGAAGCGACGCCTGATCTGTCTCTATAATTACGCACTTTAACTATTAATCAAGGGTTTGCTTAGTTGAAAGCAAGCCCACATTTAACGTGAGAAAGAATTCATGACTACATTAAATGAACAACTAGCAAACCTAAAAGTAATTCCTGTAATCGCTATCAACCGTGCTGAAGACGCTATCCCTCTAGGTAAAGCACTTGTTGAAAACGGCATGCCATGTGCAGAAATCACGCTACGTACAGAATGTGCAATCGAAGCGATTCGCATCATGCGTAAAGAATTCCCAGACATGCTAATTGGTTCAGGTACTGTACTGACTAACGAGCAAGTTGACGCATCTATCGAAGCTGGCGTTGATTTCATCGTAAGCCCAGGTTTCAACCCGCGCACTGTTCAATACTGTATCGATAAAGGCGTTGCAATCGTACCGGGTGTTAACAACCCAAGCCTAGTTGAACAAGCAATGGAAATGGGCCTTCGCACGTTGAAGTTCTTCCCTGCTGAACCTTCTGGCGGTACTGGTATGCTTAAAGCACTAACAGCGGTTTACCCTGTTAAATTTATGCCTACTGGTGGCGTAAGCTTGAAGAATGTTGATGAATACCTATCGATTCCTTCTGTACTTGCGTGTGGCGGTACTTGGATGGTTCCAACTAACCTTATCGACGAAGGTAAGTGGGACGAACTAGGCAAGCTTGTTCGTGATGCAGTTGATCACGTTAACGCTTAATCTATTTTAGATTGAGTGATGAAGCCTCACCTCGGTGGGGCTTTTTGTTATCTGGCGTTTATTGCGCTGACTAACCGTAAACACGCTAAATCAACGTTGTGTTTCCCCCACACCCTATCGCCTTTCTCCCTATGGCCTCGTACAGCTCCACGACTAAGACGGGCAAGAACGAGTAATGTAAGGCTTTCAATCTACGTCAGTATGCATCTAACGAAGCGTTACTGGTGTCCCTACTGCCTATCTACCCCCTTTTACCCAGCCCTTTATCCAGCAATGTTCCTTTTCGATACGTCGTCAAACATCTCTCATCGCATGCACTGATGGCCACAATAGACAAAGTGCGCCGCAAAATGTGTCCCGTCATCGAGTTTAACGCCCACTCAGTGACAAAAATTCCAAATACGCACCTCTATGATGAATAAATAGCATAGAAAGGCTTCATGGCCGCAGATAAACAGAAAATAGCGAAGTGAAAACAATGAGCTACACTTGAAATCTCAATACAAAAATTTTCAGTATAGGGTTCCAAATTAACGTGAATGTCGTCGCACAACACACCAATTTGTAGCACATTTGTTACGGTTATAATTAAAATCTTATAGATACGGCAAAGTAAGCGCTTTTGTTTATATTGTAATACATATAAACATTTAACCCTCAATTTATTTTAGATCTCAAACAAAATACACTCACATTTAAATTCAATTAAAACAAATACTTATATAACCACGTGTTAGAGACCGAAAAATCAATGCGACCTAGATCATACTAAAGACATATTGTAGTACAAATAAACCTTGGGACGCGTTAATCTAAGCCCAGTTAATTATGATATTTAAAAGGCTGAAAAGATGACTATTGATACTTTTGTTGTTCTCGCCTACTTCTTCTTTTTAATCGCGATTGGTTGGATGTTCCGTAAGTTCACCACCTCTACAAGTGATTACTTCAGAGGGGGCGGCAAAATGTTGTGGTGGATGGTTGGTGCAACTGCCTTCATGACACAATTTTCAGCATGGACGTTTACAGGTGCCGCAGGACGCGCATTCAATGACGGTTTCGTTATTGTAATCCTATTCTTAGCCAATGCTTTTGGCTACTTCATGAACTATATGTACTTCGCTCCAAAGTTCCGCCAACTTCGTGTGGTAACGGCGATCGAAGCTATTCGTCAGCGCTTTGGTAAAACGTCTGAACAGTTCTTCACATGGGCAGGTATGCCGGACAGCCTTATCTCTGCAGGTATCTGGCTAAACGGTCTAGCTATCTTTGTAGCAGCGGTATTCAACATCCCAATGGAAGCTACCATTGTGGTAACGGGTATGGTTCTAGTATTGATGGCAGTAACCGGCGGCTCTTGGGCGGTTGTTGCTTCTGACTTCATGCAAATGCTTGTAATCATGGCCGTGACAATCACTTGTGCGGTAGCAGCTTACTTCCACGGTGGCGGCTTAACTAACATTGTTGCTAACTTCGACGGCGACTTCATGTTAGGTAACAACCTAAACTACATGAGCATCTTCATCCTTTGGGTTGTATTCATCTTCGTGAAGCAGTTCGGTGTAATGAACAACAGCATCAACGCATACCGTTACCTATGTGCAAAAGACAGTGAAAACGCACGTAAAGCGGCAGGCCTAGCATGTATCCTTATGGTTGTTGGTCCACTAATTTGGTTCCTACCACCTTGGTACGTTAGTGCATTCATGCCTGAGTTCGCTGAGCAATACACATCAATGGGCGACAAAGCCGGTGATGCTGCTTACCTAGCATTCGTACAAAACGTAATGCCAGCAGGTATGGTTGGTCTTCTTATGTCAGCAATGTTCGCTGCAACGATGTCTTCTATGGATTCAGGTTTGAACCGTAACGCTGGTATCTTTGTAATGAACTTCTACAGCCCGATTCTTCGTAAAAATGCGACTCAGAAAGAGCTGGTTATTGTAAGTAAGATAACGACTATCATGATGGGTATTTTCATCATTGCGATTGGTCTATTCATTAACTCTCTGCGTCACTTAAGCTTGTTCGATATCGTAATGAACGTAGGTGCGTTGATTGGCTTCCCAATGCTTATCCCTGTCCTACTAGGTATGTGGATTCGTAAGACACCTGACTGGGCTGGTTGGTCTACTCTAGTGGTTGGTGGTTTCGTTTCTTACATCTTCGGTATCTCTCTGCAAGCAGAAGACATCGAGAACCTATTTGGTCTAGAAACAGCGCTTACAGGCCGTGAATGGAGCGACTTGAAAGTAGGTCTTAGCTTAGCTGCTCACGTAGTGTTCACAGGTGGTTACTTCATCATGACTTCTCGCTTCTACAAAGGCCTATCGCCAGAGCGTGAGAAAGAAGTTGACCAACTATTCACTAACTGGAACACGCCGCTTGTAGCGGAAGGTGAAGAGCAACAAAACCTAGATACTAAACAGCGTTCAATGCTTGGTAAGCTTATCAGCACAGCAGGTTTCGGTATCCTAGCAATGGCTCTGATTCCAAACGAACCAACAGGACGCTTATTGTTCCTACTATGTGGTTCGATGGTACTAACCGTTGGTATCCTGCTGGTTAACGCATCTAAAGCTCCGGCTAAGATGAACAACGAGTCAGTTGCCAAATAGCTAAACAGCTAAATAAGCAGCTAACAAGTTAAACCAAAATGAAGCCCATGTTATTCGATAACATGGGCTTTTTGTTTGTCTTCGGTTTATCAAAATAGAATATGAAACGCATCTCGATTAATGCGCATAAAGCGTAGAAATACCTATCTCCTGCCCTCGTTTTATCTTCTTTTCCAACCTTTCCAATGGTTTGATCTCTTTCTCTGATTGTTTCTGTTACTTTGAATGACAACACAAACACAACAGACAATTACAATGAAAAAAACATCACTATTACTTGCCTCCATTGCTCTGGCACTTTCTGGTGTCGCACAAGCTGACCAGCTAGAAGACATTCAAAAATCAGGCACTTTGCGTGTGGGCACTACTGGCGACTACAAGCCTTTCTCTTACTTCGATGGTAAAAGCTACTCTGGCTACGATATCGATGTTGCACAGCACATCGCGGAACAATTAGGCGTTGAATTGAAGATTGTTCGTACCACATGGAAAGATCTACTGACCGACCTAGACGACGATAAGTACGACATCGCGATGGGCGGCATTACGCGTAAAATGCAGCGTCAGTTAAACGCGGAACAAACTCAAGGCTACATGACCTTTGGTAAGTGTTTCTTGGTTGCGAAAGGCACCGCAGAACAGTACGACAGCATTGAGAAAGTGAACCACTCTTCTGTTCGTGTGGGCGTGAACATTGGCGGCACTAACGAGATCTTTGCCGACGCGAACTTGCAGAACGCAAGCTTCACACGCTACGAGAACAACCTCGACGTACCAAAAGCAGTAGCGGAAGGCAAAGTTGATGTGATGGTGACAGAAACCCCTGAAGGTCTGTTCTATCAGGTAACTGACGAACGTCTTGAAGCGGCCCGCTGCGAAACCCCGTTCACCAACAGTCAGTTCGGCTACCTGATTCCTAAAGGTGAACAACGTTTGTTGAACACGGTGAACTTCATTATGGATGAGATGAAATTGAAAGGTGTTGAAGAAGAGTTCCTGATCCACAACTCCCTTAAGTAACTCTTTTCAATTTATACCGTAACAAAAAAGAGGCCAGCAATGCTGGCCTCTTTCGTTATGGTTCAATGGTTCGCTTTAACCGTGAGTTATCACATTCTGCTGTACCAATGCATCCAGAATGTCCGAAGGCATGGTGCTACTTAAGGTTAGCTGTGGCGCAAGGTCTTCAACCACAATCACCTGTTCCGTAGTACCTAAGCCATCCGGGTTGATCGTAAGCTCAATATCATCCCCGTCCACTTTCGCGTCTATTTGTTGTAGCAACGCGGTCATGTCTGGAGATGTATTTTTAAGCTCCGGCAACACTTCTCTCAAGTCAATGCTGTCCCCTTCCGACAAATCAAAGTCGGTAATCGTATCTTCAACACCATCTTCGATGTTAAGCCATACGAACGAGTCCATACCATCACCACCAGTCAGAATGTCTGAGCCTCCGCCGCCAATCAGGGTGTCGTTACCGTCACCGCCAACAAGCGTATCGTCACCTGCGCCACCTTCAAGTCGATCATTCCCTGAACCACCCGTTAAGTCAGTCGCATTAGCACCAGCCAGTAACTGAACATCATCGGTTTCCGAAGCCAAGTTAATATCAACTGCGTTAGACACAATGTTCAAGTTAAGGTCAATCGATGCAGAGGTTGCTGTATCGTTGTTGTCAGTCTCTTCAGAAACCGCCTCGACTTTCAGTGTGTAGTTACCTGGAGTTTGAGAAAGCCCAACCGCTTGCAAGCTTTCAATTGCATCTGCCGTTGCTACCCAAACACCACCGCCAAGATCCGTCACAGAACCCGCAGCACTGGTGATTTGAGCGCCAGCAGGTACATCACTGATATGCAGCGTTAGCTCTTCTGTAATGTCCGTTAAGGCTGCGATAATCCCAACTAAAGGAATGCCACTCGCACTCACAGACTGACTCGCAGTAATGTTTCTCACGTAGTTAGTCGCACTATCGATAGACAGGGTTGGTGCATTCGCCACTGGCGTCACCGCGATGTTGTAAACCACAGGTGCTGTCTCTATCGCAATACCTGAAGGGTTGCCGCTGTCTTTGGCAACAACTTCTAATCCAATGCTATTGGTTGGAGACAGGCTCGCATCAAGGAAAACACCATTTGGACTGGTTGGCGTATCAATCAACGCATTCAGGTCACTCAATGTCCCCACTAAGATGACTGAACCCGTGTTGTTGCCGTTAACAACAACCGTCGTCACTGCTGGAAGTGATACATTCAATGTACCGTAATCCACCGTCAGCGTGACGGTCATCAGATCATCAGAAAATGTATCTACATAATCAGGGTCACTGACATTGATACCACTCAACAGTTGACCAGCATCCTCGTCAATAACCGTAGTGACACTGTCACCATTAACGACCGGTGTATCGTTCACTCCATCGACAATCGCGGTGATCTCCGCTGTATCCGTTAGGAAGTCATTAGCGCCGTTGGTTGTACCATCATCCTCTACGGTATAGGTAAACTTAACGTTGCCGTTGTATTCATCAGCTGCCGTAAATACCCAGTATGGGCCAGTGATCGTAGCATCATCAGCACCACCTACGTTCTCGAAGCGTTGTAGTTGACCTTGGCCTTCATCGAGCGCCAGATTAGTCACGGTAATCGTGTCGTTTTCCGGATCGCTCGTCGCAGCAATTAAATCGCCCTCTTTGATGATCAACTGACCTTCTTCAAGGATGGTGCCCAAGTCGATGTCCGTTGCCACTGGCTGATCATTCACTTCCGTTACCGCAACGCTTATTTCAGCGGTATCCGTTAAGAAATCATTTACGCCGTTAGTTGTACCATCGTCTTCTACGGTATAAGTGAACTTAACGTCACCGTTAAAGTCGTTGTCCGCTACAAATAGCCAGAATGGTCCGGTAATCGCCGCGTCATCGGCGCCACCTGCATTTTCAAAGCGGGTTAGTTGGCCTTGTCCCTGAGTCAGAGTTACACCAGTTACTGTTAAGTTGTGGTTTTCTGGGTCAGAGCTTGCTGCAATTAAGTCACCTTCAACGATAACAAGCTGGCCTTCCTCGGCAATCGAACCTAAATCAACATCTGTCGCGACAGGCGCATCGTTCACTTCCGTCACCTTAATGGTGAACGTAGTTTGATTAGTTTGAGCCGTATTCGGATCACCCGCGTCAATCAAGCCGTTATTACCACCATCATCGAGCGTTGCATTGATCGTGACTAAACCACTCTGGTTGAGGTAATTCTGGTCTGGATCGGGTTTGAACGTCACTGCTCCATTGGTCAATGCGGTATTGATGTCGGCTTCTTTACCGGTAATCACCAATGAGCCACCAGGTTGCAATACAAACGTCACGTCAGGTGAGCTCGTAAACTCAAACACACCTTGCGCTCCCGGAAGTGTTTGATCGACTTGCAACGTAAGAACATACGGAGCGTCTGGATTATCAAAGTTAGCATCAACGTCGTAGATACTAAAGTTGTCGATAGCAACACTAATGTCTTCCGATGTTTCAATATTCGTTACGTTCACAAAGATCGGTTGATCGTTAATAGGATCAATCACCAGATCAACATCGAAGCTGGTTGGCGTCCCCAAATATTCGGTGTTATCAGCGTCAGTATCCACAGAGCGAACGGTAATCTGCAGCGGGCCATTAATGCCTAATACATTACCCGTATCGCTATTGTGTTCACCTGAATTGAATACGATCTTATCGAGCGACTGTGCAGGAACATCAAGTGTCCAAAGCTGCGTAACTGGATCATAACTAGCCAAGGTTGTGCCGTCTGGATAATAGATAGAGGCATCTTGAGGAACGCCCGCAACTTCTACTCGAAGTGTCTCTGGTGCATTCTCGGTATAAGTGCCGTTGCCCGTTGCAGATAGCTCTTTATCCAAAATCGTCGCATTGATTTCGATATCAATGTTTTGACCTTCGTTACCTGTCACAGAATCTGTTGGATTAGTATCAACATCATCACCCACAGGTACCACATGCAGCTTAAAGCTTGGCAGATTTGATGCTGCAGTAGGCACACCCAACAAAGATTCTTGAGTAAATACGGCAACACCAAATTCAGCCGTACCACTGAAGTCTTTAGGCGGTAAAATCGAAATCTCACTCAAGTCAAATGACAGTCCTGACGCTTGAGGCAGTTGAACACTCCACTCACCACCACCATTATTCTTGACGGTATATGCCGAGGTTGCGTCTGCACGCATTTGGAAGCCATCAGGTACGTCTGTAAACTTAATCGACACAAACTGTTCTGAGCCATCCAGGTCAGTCAGTGCAATCGAAACAGGCCCTGTACCCGACAAAGAAATGAGCTGGTCTTCAGTACCCGTAATCTCGATAACATCAGGATCGCTACCTGGTCCTGTTACGAGCACATCGTCCACGACTGGAATCACTTCAAAGCTAACATTGGTATTAAACGTATCAGTATCTGTTGCTGTACCTATTGGAGACGAGGCGTCATTGTAAGTAGCCGTATCGGTAATCGTGCCGCTGACATTCACTTGCACCTGATTAATGTCGTTACCTGTCGGGTAATTAGGTGCAGGACGGAACAAGACGTTGTCCAGAGCGCCTGCACTAATTTCAGCTTCATTAAAGGTCACCGATGTGCCAAGCGATACACCTGCGCTGGTATAGAAAGCCCCGACACTCGTGTCATTCAAAGTCAGTGTGATAGAGGTGAATTTTTCATCACCACCTTCAACTCCACTTACTTGATCTGTAATGGTCGAGCTGAAATCCAGTTGGATATAGGTATCTTCGTAGCCGACTGGATCTTGCCCTGTTTGACCGTCGGTATCGACAGGGTTAAACGAATCGTCAAGCGAACCAACGACAGTAACGTCAATATCTGGGTTACCTTCAACATCAGGAGCAACTTTAATGACTACTTCTGTCACTAAAGTTTTCTCATCACCCGACAATACGTCTTTAGTTACTATCGTCAACGGCAACCTAAAGTCGCCGGAGTAGTCGGCTGGTAAGTTAAGTAGTAGTCCAGAGAAGTCAGTCGAGACCCCTTGATCAACGGTAGTCTGGAATACATATTTCCCGTTAACAAAGTCGAGGTCGCTGCTTCCCGATAAACTAATTGGGAAGGTGACTTCGTTCGCCGCTCCTAGATTAATGGTCACACTGTCATCAATAATGATGGTCACTTGATCAGTTGAGTCGTCTTCGCCCGAGAACGTAATTAGACCATTCAATGCCGTCCCCAGATCTAACTGGGTGTCCTCAATCGCATCAACAACACTGTTTGGTGTAATATCAATATCGGCAGCAACCTTGTTACTCCCAACCACCACTTGAGGAAATGACAGAGTGACTTCTCCGTCCCTACGAGCGGCCGTAGATGACTCAACCTCAGCACCATCACCTCGGTCTATCACCGTACTAAAGATGTCCATCTTGATGTCATTGAACCCTCCAGCCCCGCTGTTTCCTGAAGGAAGAACAAGGCCGTTCGGTGCACTTATGCTAAATATGTCTTCATTCGTTACAACCCAGCGCCCATTGCCTTCATAAGCAGCGCCAATAACGAGCAGTTGATTGAGTACAGCATCTGATAGAGCCGAGTCGTCCACATTTGTTAATTGAATAACTAACTGATCCACTTCTTCGATAACGGACGAAGCATCTGTTTCTTGATATCGAATGACGAACTCATCCGTAACCGATGTATTATCGCTATTGGTAGTGAACTTAAGCACGCCAGTGTTTGCATCAGCAACTACGGTTGCTAGTGCTCCAGTACCCAGCACATCATCGACGATAAGCTTGTTGCTCGCATCTTCAGGCTCAACCACAGGTCGCACTTGAACGTTAATGATTCCGGTTATATCTGGATCGGCTTCGACATAACCACCATCTTCATCCTCTAAGCCGCTAGGCGTATACTCATGATCTCGCTCTTCCATTTTAAGTTCGGTGGTCAACGTAAAATCTGCACTAGAATCAGCCGGGGGCGTCATTTGAATGAAGTTATTCGCTAATGCAATTTGAGTAAATTGCTCCGGTGTTTGACTAGCGTCTTTAGGAGTAATAGTTAACGTACCTGCACCATCATTTACAACAGTAACATCACCATTTACGGTAGGTGTGACACCCGATGGAATACCGGAAATCGTAATCGAAGTGAAATGCTCATCAGAATCAATATAGTCTGCACCTTCGGGGTGCCAATCAATGTTGATAGCCGTATCTTCATCACCGTTAGTCGTATTGACATAAGTTGCTGATGTGTCGATTCTAGGTATAACAAGCACGCGCACTTCTTGGTCAAACGTAAGCGTATGACCGTCATTCTCAGTCACGATCACTTTACCCTGAATATGAATATTCTCAGTTGAAGAATCGACAGGTCTGATGCGAATTCCTGAGGTTTTACCTGCGTCAGTGATGTTAGCTTCGTAGATAGGTTTAGACAGATCAGGGCTACCACCCGGACCGGTTTCATAACCAACAAAATTAAGGTCAATCACTGTACCATCGCCATCTTCGAGGATGACCCCGTCAGGGATACCCGAAAGGATTACAGTGATTGCTTCAGACCCATCTCCTGTTAAAGGAGAATCCGCGAGATCATCAGGTTTACGTTCACCAGACAACACCGTGAAATCAAGCTCTGCAAAGCTGTCGCCGTTTTGACTCTCTTGAATCGTAGTTTGAACGCCGCTTGCAGTACCATCTGTAATTGAGGTCCAATCGGTACCATTCGTCCCACCATACGGAACATCTGCAACACCTTTAACCTCGACGTTGACCGTCTTAGTACCCAGAATTTCTTCATCAACTTGTTGAGGGTTGGTTGACAGGTTTGCAGTATCTTTGACTACACCGGTAACATCAAAGGTGAAATCTACATTACTGTGTTTAGTTGGAACAACCTCAACATTAGCCAAATCGGAATATGCGATTTCTTGATAATTGGTACCATTAACGGTAGGAACTACCGTGGTTGTACCTACAAAGTAAAGCACTGCGCCTTCTGTGATATTACTGATACGGACAAACAGTTCTTCAGAGCCATCTGTGTCCACCGACCCTGTCATGGTAATGACTTCGTCTAACGTGAATGCGTCTTTGTTGTCCAAAGGGCCAATGTAATCAGGGTCATCGATATTGTCTTCGTTGATCTTGATACGACTCACACTGAATTTTCCTGGGTCGGCGTCAGCAGTGACATCAATAATGATGTTTTGCTCTACAGAACGAGCTTGAGTTTTATCATTTGCTCCGCCATTGGCGGTATCTTCATAAGGGTTCAGTGTTTCCTTTGTAACCGCTATTGCTTTGAATTCAATCTGACCAGAGAAGTTATCGATCGGGTTAACTACGGTGCTGTTAATGTCTTCTGCCGCTATTTCATATACACCATCCGTCGTCAGCGTAAGCACATTGCCGTTCTTATCAAGCAGCTCGAACTTCCCATCACCTTGAACAGCCTCAAGTTCATAGGTAATCGTCTCAGTATTACTGTTATCTTGCGACTCTGCGTTCAGCTGCAAAGTAACGTTGTCTTCATCTTCGTTCACTTGATAATGATAAGTGCTGTTGGAATCATCCCAAGTCGCTATATCAGCCACCGCTTCAATCTCGATTCTGAAGTTTGAGTTGATGGTGTGATCCGTGGAGCCATTTTTCTCAATTTCAAGCTCATAACGAACTCGCCCACCAGTTTCATCCGAACTAGCGTGTTGGTCCGGAACAAAGAACAGGTTGTCTATCGTCGCGATAGTTTGTCTTGGTTCACTCGGGTTTGGAGCAAAGCTTTGTTCAAGTTCAGGAGAACCAAATATAATGCTTCCATTTGACTCAGGTACCAATTCAATGTAATCAGCACCATCAAAGTAATAAAAAGTACCTTGGTGACTATCACCTCCGTTCGGGCTTTTAATCGTCAACTGCCCAATAGATTCAGCATTATCTTGGTCATACAGACTAACTTGCAGCGCAACTTGAGCTGGTGCATTAGGCAAACCATTTTGGTTATCTTGAACGTTCTCAAGAGTCGGTTCATCACCCGTTGCGTAAGGTATCGTTAAATCTCTACCCGCATCCTCGAAGGTAGTCACTTTCAGCGCGATTCTTGTAGAGTCCCTATCTGTAATCGTGATATCTAACGGTGTTTCAGAGGTATCTAAATCGCCGTCCGTCGCAATCACGTTAATCGAGAAGTCGATGGTGTCAAGACCGTCATGATCGAGATAACCGTTAGCTCTGAATTCAACCTCGCCATTTGAGTTAATACGAAGTCGACCAAGCTGTCGAGTATCAACGCCTCCATTACCATCATCCGTTTGCTCGTAAACGCGAACCTGTTGGCTGCCAATGTTTAAATCGAAGTCACTACTGTAAGGCCCACTGTTCTCAGCTCGGAAAACAATTCCACTTCCGTCAAAGGCCTCAATTTTGCTCAGTACTGCGCCATCAGAACCCACATCAGTCGCATCAGCAAACATATCGACTTTAGAACCATTATAGTTCTGACCTTCAATACGAGTAATCGACTGAGTTGTCACTAATGGAACATCATCCGTCACTGTGATTGTCAGATTGATTGCGTTTGATTGGTCTTGGTCAAAATCTTCAGCCACGACCGAGAAACCAAGTTCGATGTTGTTTTCATCGGCACCATCAGGGTGTTTAAGAGGTTTAAACAATTCAAACTGATAGCTGTTATCCGAGGTATCGAAAATAATCTCGAACACGGCCTCATTGCTGGTCACCGTTTGAGCAACATAGGTAAACGTGCTTCCTGAGATAGAAACAGGCAGCCACTCTAAATTTTCCCCATCGGAAGTTAAGCCAGTCAGAACCAAATCTTCATCGACTAATTCGTACTTAACAACACCATCAGCACCTTCATCGACCGTGAACAGTCCATTAATAACGGTATCTTCAGATTGATCCGAACCTATGCCTGTAAGATCGTCTTCATCGACAACCGTTTCGCCCGTCGGCGGCGTCATTTCCGGAACATCATCAATGACTTGAATTGGTAATTGATACTGGTTGGAATCATCGCCATCACTATCAACAGCCACTACATCAAAGAAGATAGGCAGCTTATTTCTCGCCTCTGAGCTAGGCTCATGGTCTAGAGGACCAAGCAAGGTAAAGGTGTATGACCCATCGTTACCCAAAGCAAGAGTAAAAATCGGTGTTCCACTTGTGGTGGTTCCTTGATAGGTGGTTGTGTTCGCAGCCCCGGTGACCTCTGTGATCGAAATCGCTTCGTTACCTGATGTCAGATCATCTTCTAGGTCAGATATATTACGTATCTCATAAGCCTCAACTTTATCTGCACCTTCTATGGTCACAAACGAGCCTGTAGCCTGAGTCACAACAGCTCCTAAATCATCTTCATCAACCACAAACGTACTGGCGACAGTAGTATCAGTGATGGTTGGAACATCATCGGTAATGGTCACCGTAAGAGGTTTCATCGCTGAATCAGTGTCGTCTTTGTCGACTGCGATCACTGGCAAGGTGAAGATTTGGTTGTTATTACCTTGTACCGGCAGATGATCTAACTCTTCTAACAATATGAAGGTATATCGGCCAAGCACCGAGCTATCAAAAGTGATAGTGAAAATATCCGTTTGGACACCGCCGCTTTCAACATAACCAATATAATTATCGCTGTTCAGAGGATCTTCTTTTAACTGAACCACCAAGCCATCAGCTTTCAGATCGCCTGATGTGTTGAATTGAGCCGAATCAATACGGAAGTGGCTCACATCATCACTTCCTGCTGTGAAAATAATGGTTTCAGTTTGGCTCACAGGTAAGCCCGGTGAAGAGCCATCAACCAAATTGGCTTCAGCTAAAGCGATGGTTGGTAAAGTATTGATAGTTGGTGGCGCGCCATCCGCGATGGTTAGCGTTACTGTCGAAGTAACAACATCGCCATCTTTGTCTTCCGATGTCACCGTAATGGTCTTGACTATATCACCACCAGAATGGTCTAGATTTCTGTTAGGCTCGAAACGCACATCCCCTTCAAGATTGATAAACAAAGACCCTTCAGTGAATACAAACTCTTGCTCGCCAGTATTCGTTTGTACCAATGCTTTTTCAGCTTGATTGTCATACACAAACTTAGTGATTGTGGCGCCATCTGCACTTTGTGCAGGCATCACATCAAAGACTGTTGTAGTTGGTGTTCCCGTACTTGGCTCTGTGATGTTGAGCGCACCTGATTGCATCAGCTGAACATCATCGGTGATGGTGACAGTCAGCGGTTTAGACGCTGAAATATCACCATCGGTATCTTCTGCATAAACAGAAAGATCAAAGCTCAGATCGTTATTTCCTAAACCATCAACATGATCTAAACGTTCAAGCAAAGTAAACGTATATTGGCTTGGGTTCGTGTCATCAAAATCTAGAGTGAATATGGTTTTCTCCACACCCATTCCATCAGTGGTAAAGGCAATGTAGTCGCCAGAGTTTGCAGGATCTTCACGTAAACTCAGTGACAAACCATCCGACTTCAACGCGCCGTTGGTATTGAACAGCCCAGCTTCAACGACTATTTTTCCAATGTCATCACTGCTCGCTAGCGAGGTGATAGTCTGAGTCACACTGACAGGCGTTCCGCTAGGTGTCGAACCATCCGCAAGTAAGCTTTCTGACAATACCACACCCGGCACAACGTCGATTGTTGGTCCATCACCATCAACAATGGTGAGCGTAACCGTCGACGAAAAGATATCGTTATCAAAGTCTGAAGACGTGAACACGATTGACTTAACAATGTTCCCTGCAGAGTGATCAAGGTTTCGATTTGGCTCAAACCTTACATCACCATCTAATGTCACAAACAATGAACCTTCAATGAAAACAAACTCTTGTTCGCCACTGATGTTCTGATTCAGAGTAATTGGAGAACCACCGTCATACGTGAACTGCGTAATGTTCGCGCCGTCTGCACTTGGTATTGGCATCACATCAACGGTAGTTGTTGTTGGAGTACCAGAATTTGGCTCGGTAATGGTTAAGAAGCCATCTTGCATTTGCTGGATGTCATCTTCTATCGTAACCACCACATCGCGCTTTGTTGACTCAGAATCATCGGTATCAACAGCATAGATAGGTAAGCGGAAAGTAAGGTCGTTGTTGAGCACGCCATCAAGGTGATCAAGCGCCTCAATCAAGGTAAGTGTAAACTGAGCTTTGTTTGCACTATCAAAGCTAATGGTAAATACATCGGTAACGTTACCCATACCATCATCGGTATAACCAATGTAGTCACCAGCAGAAGAAGGATCTTCTTTTAGTTGAACAACAAGACCACTTGATTTCAACAGATCGCCAGGATTGAATTCGTTGGTCGCAATTCTAAAGTGACTAAAATCATCACTTCCTTCGGTGTAAGTGATTGTATGAGTCGAACTTACCGGAGAACCACTCGGCATAGAGCCATCAGCAAGACCAACTTCCGATAGGTTAATATCTGGCACTACATCGATAACCGGATCAATTCCGTCTTTGATCGTCAACGTGACATCCGCGGTATCGGTATCGTTATCAAAATCACTGGTCGTCACGACTATCGTTCTCACGATATCGCCAGATGAATGGTCTAGATTTCTACTTGGTTCAAAGCGCACCTCACCTTCAATCGTGATGTACAGTAAGCCATCGGTTACGGTAAAAACTTGTTCTGTAGACACAGTTGGGTCTAACGTAACAGCCGTGCCACCATCGTAGATAAACTGAGTCACTTTCGCGCCATCAGCACTCTGTGTCGGCATAACGTCGATTGTTGGCGTGGTTGGCGTACCTGCTGCTATATCAGCAAGTGAAGGCTCAGTGATACTTAACGCCCCATCTTGAACGCCTTGTACATCATCGGTGATCACCACGGTCATTGGCGACATTGCAGAATCATCACCATCCGCATCAACCGCTAAAACAGGGACATCGAAGCTTAGTATATTGTTTTGTAATCCATCTACATGATCTAACGCTTCAAGCAGTGTGAACGTGTATTGCCCTAAATTGCTCGTCGAGAAGCTGATCGTGAAGACGTTGGTTTCTACGTTAGAACCGTCTTTGACGAAGCCAATGTAATTACCAGAATTAGCTGGCTGCTCTTTTATTTCGACATCTAGGCCGTTCGATTTCAAAGCCCCTGAAGTATTGAACTGCGTAGGGTCAATTCTGAAATGGCTTACGTCGTCACTACCCGCTGTGTAGGTAATAACTTGAGTCATCGCCACTGGATTGCCGGTTGGCGAAGAACCATCAGCGAGATCCACTTCTGAGAGCGTAATTCCAGGGACCAAATCGATCGTTGGAAGATCACCATCGGTAATCTTCAATGTCACGGTAGATGAGACGATATCACCATCAAGGTCAGTAGATGTAACAACAATCGTCTTAGTAATATCACCACTCGTGTGATCTTGATTTCGCACAGGCTCGAATCGTATCTCACCTTCTGTGGTAATAAATACAGAACCTTCAGTGAACACAAACTCTTGCTCGCCATTCACATTGAGATCAAGGCTTTCTGCACTGTTTCCATCAAACACAAATGAAGTGATTTTTGCTCCATCTGCGCTCTGATTTGGCATCACGTCCAGAGTATTCGATGTTTCGACGACTCCAGCAGGCTCACGACTGGTTATTGTGCCGCCTTGCATCAACTGCACATCATCACCAATAGTCACGCCAAGCTGAGAGACTAACGAATCGTCGCCGTCACTATCCACCGCATACACAGGCAGATCAAAACTCAGGTCGTTGTTGCCACGTGCATCTTGATGATCCAAGGCTTCGATTAAGGTAAAGGTGTATTCACCTAAGGTTGTCCCAGAAAAACTCAACGTAAATACTGTGGTTACCGCATTCGACGAGCTGGTTGTAAATCCGATGTAGTTGCCCGACCCTTGCGGATCTTCACGTAATTCAACAGCTAAACCATTCGATGTGAGTGCATCATTGGTATTGAACTCTGTTGGTTCAAGGCGGAAGCGGACCACATCATCACTTTGATTAGTGAAGGTGATGGTTTCGGTTTGACTTACCGCACTGCCACTTGGGGCTGAACCATCCGTCAGTTTCGTTTCAGATAAGCTAACCGTTGGAATAACATCAATGGTTGGAATATCACCATCGGTGATCGTTAACGTAACGGTTGACGTGACTGAGTCTTTGTCGAAATCGCTTGAGGTCACCACTATCGACTTAACAATATCGCCGGCCGTATGGTCAAGATCTCGATTAGGCTCAAAGCGAACTTCACCTTCGAGGGTAATGTACAGTTTGCCTTCTGCGAAGATAAACTGCTGTTCGCCTGCAATATTTTGATCGAGGGTGTTTACGACGCCATCATAAGTGAACTGAGTGATGGTCGCGCCGTCAGCACTTTGGTTTGGCATGACATCAAAAGTAGCCGTGGTCGGTGTACCAGCCGCTAAATCAGCGACGGTCGGCTCGGTAATATTGAGCGCACCACCTTGCATGATTTGAACATCATCATCAATCGTTACATTAAGCTGCGATACCAGTGAATCATCACCATCACTGTCTACCGCATAAACAGGCAGATCAAAGCTCAGATCATTGTTCGCTAGGCCAGCAACATGGTCTAGCGCTTCAAGTAGAGTGAAAGTGTATTCACCTAACGTGGCTGAAGAGAAGCTAATGGTAAACACGGGGACTTCAGCGCTCGAACCGTTGGTAATAAAGCCTATGTAAGTGCCCGGATTAGCAGAATCTTCTTTTATCTCGACCGCAAACCCATTCGATTTCAGTACACCACCGACATTAAACTCAGTTGGTTCAATGCGGAAACTCGTCACATCATCACTTTGGTTAGTGAAAGTAATCGTCTCGGTTTGACTTACTGCGCTGCCGCTCGGGCTAGAGCCATCGCTAAGGTTAGTTTCAGATAGAGTAACGCTTGGCACGGCATCGATGGTTGGGATATCACCATCGGTAATCGTCAGTGTGACCGTTGACGTCACCACATCGTTATCTAAATCACTTGAGGTCACCACAATCGA
>NZ_JBFRPK010000047.1:0-53646 GCF_041471965.1 Vibrio sp. 10N.261.51.A3 | reverse complement strand
CTTAAGATCCTGTCTATGAGAACGGTTTAGCTCTATTTCCACGACTTCCAAATAAGTACGCTCTTGTACATACGCATCACGAAGCTTGTTTTGTTCTGCTGAAGATTCAGTGACATTGTCGTCCAATTCTTCGTTTTCCAATTGTTGTTGATTCATTTCACATTTCGTATCAATGCAGTATCTACATGGGATACTAACTTGAACGGTAAGATAAAAACAATCACACATCAGCGAGAGTGACGAATAATTAAACAACCTTACTTTTGCTTTGATCTAAAGACTGTTACATCATCAATTGATGTGCTTTAATCAGAAGCAGACAACGTATTTGACGAATAGGAAAAGGAATCTATGAGCAGCGTATTTGAAATTGTTAACCAAGCACGACGTAAGAACAAACTTAAGCGTGAACTTTTAGACAACGAAAAGAAAGTTCGTGACAACCGTAAGCGTGTCGACCTTCTTGATAACCTACTTGATTACATCAAGCCAGAGATGACTCACGACGAGATCCTAGGCATTATCAAAAATATGAAAGCTGACTACGAAGACCGTGTTGATGACCACATCATCAAGAGCGCTGAGATTTCTAAAGCTCGCCGTGACATCAGCCGTCGCATTCGTGAACTGACAGAAGAAGACAAGCAAATCCAAGGTAAGAAGTAATCTAACCTCGCTAATTTACTTGTAACAATGTTAGTAACCCACTCTTAGTAGTGGGTTTTTTTTACCTAAACTCCAGCGTCTATACTTAAGCATCTAAACCTAACCGTCTAGGCTTAAGCGTACCTAAGCAAAATGAATGAAACTCAACAGCAGTATCAAACTAAATAACGAGTGTACACTAGCGATGGAGAGACTTTATGTACGGAAGTATTCTGATTACCTTGGCGTTATCAACGACACAACCTTACCCTGAAAAATTTGAGAAACTTTATACCGAACAAACCGAAATCACTTATGACGATCTCGTGGTGGATGTTCATGGCTACAAGGTACCGACTCGCTCGGCATTTCGTGGCTGGATGTTGCTTAATCACGCCGAAGACCAAGTAAGAGAGATCGGACAACAGCTCAAAGATGCGGGAATCACACAAAGCATGCCTTTACATCTGGTGTTGTTGCAAGGGACAGACTGGGCAATGAGTAACACCACCTTGTTTACCCTCCCCAACAAAAAACATGTACACAACATGATCAACACCTTGAAGTACATTCAAGAATACATCGAGCCTGAAATCGGTGTGGTTATTCCTGTTTCTGGTGAACGTTCAAAACTCTACAATCAACAAGCTGGCGGTGCCCTGCAAAGTAAACACTTAGAGTTCTGCGCCTTAGATCTTGTCCCAGCCAACGGTATTTCTCGAGCAGATTTGCACGTTAAACTCAAAAAAATTCACGCTGAATACGGGCAGAAGAATAACGTAGGGTTAGGCCTGTACGCCGGCGTTCGATTCCATATCGACACTTGCGGCTTCAGAAACTGGTAACTTAAAAAGACACCAAAAAGTCAAATAGACACATCAATTGATCATGTCCTTTTGACACCACCCATGTCTGGATTTTGATTAAACCATTGATATTTATTTAAAGTTAAATATGGAACGCTAATTGCTATTACTAAGTATCAAAAGAAAATAATAGCAATTAGGAATTCAATATGAAGACGATGACTCAACGCTTTCAAACTCTGCTTTCTGTTTCAAACTTCAGTCTAGCTATCACAACCTTGCTTATGCTTCTCAGTATTATAGTTGCTTATCCAATGGCCAATCACTTCTCACTGCCGATTCAAATTGTCGCCCACATCAGCACCATCTTAGTCGCAGCCTTGTTGAAAATCAGTTATGTAGGTCGCTGTCTTGCACAATACAACCTTGGCTTAGAAGTCCGCTAGACGATATCAAGACTACTGAAAAGATCGTACAACTGGTGAGATTTATAAGGTTTGGGCAAGTAGGCGTTCATGCCCGCTTCAAAACAATCTTTGATGTCTTCTTCCAGGACACTAGCGGTCAAAGCAATAATGGGTAGTGGCGCAGCTTGTTGAGTGGTTTCCCACTGTCGAATCGCACGAGTCGCCGTTATACCATCCATAACAGGCATCATGCAGTCCATTAAGATGGCATCAAACTGAGCACCTTGAGTGATGACGTCCACCGCTTCTTGGCCATTACTGGCAATCAAATATTCATAACCCGCTTGCTCAAGGAAGAAGCTCGCTATTTTTTGATTCATCAGATTGTCTTCAACGATCAAAATGCGTCGATTCAGAGAGCGAACTTCTTCATCTTTTGCTTCCACTTGAGGCGTTTGCTCTTCGCCCACATCGAGAGATTGTAAGCTGGTTAAGAAACGTCGGCCCAAGAATGGCAAGGTATGAGTCGAGTGGACCGTTTCTCTGATTAGGTTGGTTTTAAATAGGTGATGCTGACAAACGATGACGCGAGCAAGAGGATATATCACCTTCAACGTCGCAAGATCTTTTTCCATAGAGTGGTGCAAGGTATGACAATAAAGTATGAAGTCACTTTCTTTTACACTTTCACTAAGGGCAGCAATGGATGACACCACATTGGCTCGAACATTCAAACGCTCACACTCTTTAACGAGCTGATCGAGGTAATTGAAAGAGTTCGAGATGATGGTCGCTCGGCTCAGGTTATCGAAAGTTTGAACAGGCGCTTCTACAACATCGACATACAAACAAAAAGTGAATGTAGAGCCCTCTCCTTTCACTGAACGCGCGGTAATGTAACCACCCATCAAATCAACAAGCTGTCGACAAATCGCAAGCCCTAACCCCGTACCGCCAAATTGACGGGTAATGCTGCCATCTTCTTGAGTGAAAGGTTCAAATATGGACTCTAACTTCTCGGTCTCAATCCCAATCCCGGTATCAGACACGCTGCATTCAAGCTTGCCCCTGCCCATAGATATGGGTGTATAAGCAATGTCAGTTGTAATTGTGCCCTTAGACGTAAATTTGATGGCATTAGAAAGCAGATTGGTCAGCACCTGTCTCACGCGGTACTCATCGAAAAACAGTTGTGACGGCGTTTGATAATCGATATTGATGTCGATCTCAATATCCTTACTTATCGCTTTCGACTGAATCACACTCACAGAGTCATAAACCGCTTCTCGCAAATCAGCATTGTGTGGTGACAACATCAAGTTACCCGACTCGATTTTAGACAGGTCGAGTATGTCATTCAGCAGCACCAGTAAAGAGTGAGAGGACGATTCGATATCCCCCAGTACTTCTTGTTGATTTGGGCTCAGTTGGCTTTGAGATAAGATCTCAGCCATGCCAATGATCCCGTTAAGTGGCGTGCGTATTTCATGTGACATATTTGCTAAGAATGCGCTTTTGGCTTTGTTAGCCGAAATCGCGTCTTCTTTTGCTGTTATCAACTCTTTGTTGTGCAGATAGTTGCGTTCCATCACTCGATTTAGGGTTTCAGTGAACTCGGCAAGCTCATCGTTCCCTTGGATACGAATCACCTTTGGCTGGCCGTAGCTATCAGCGCATTCCGACACACCTTTCAAGATAATCGACAGGTTTCTGTTTAAGCGCAGAGATGTCGCAACCCCAAGCCACATCAAAACACCAGAAGCGATGAGTATAAGCAACGTCATGACCAAGGTTTGCCTTTTCTGCAACGCGATATTCTTGGTCAGTTCAAACTGTATTTGATTGGTGTAAGCGCCAATCGCGTCTGAAATAGCCCGTTTTTTAACCTCTAAGCTTTTCAAGTGTTGATATATTTCGGGTGATGAAAAGTCCCCTTTGAGGATTCGAGATATAAATTTGTCTTGAAAATCATCTTTGGCGACCGCGTTTAGCAGTTGCCTAATTTCAGGTGAACGAGTATCAGAGCGGAAAAATGTATCAAGCAACTGTTGCTGCCTCTCTAGCGCACCTACATAGCTCAATAAATATTGATTTCTTAGCTCGGGCGAGCGATACAAACTGAAGCTTAACCACGCTTCTCTCTGAGTCCAAAACACATAATGCGTAAGATTGATAAACATCGCGTCAGCTTGACTGATCTTTTCGTCCACGATGTTAATGCGATATTCAGATAGCTCCATTAACACGCCTTTTAGCAAGTCGAAAGCATGCTCTGCCAGTTGCGTGTTGTTGTCCGTAATCTGTGTTGCGTCGTTGTTCATACTGGAGGTTACGCGAGCGAGTTTCGCTAACACACTCTTAAGCTCAACCAACTGTGGTTCAACAGTCCAATTGCTGTCGAACTGTCGAAGCTGTTTCTCGTACTGAGCGAGTCTAGCTAAATCAGCTTGCAGCTTTAAAAGCAGCAGCTCTTTCTCTGGAGAGTCATTAGACAGAACCAACCATCGATAAGCATCGCTGGAAACGGTATTAAAAGATTGAAGCGCTTCAACCTTAATACGCGTTGTTTCAAGGTGATTCATCTTCTCATCGTTCTTAAGCACTTCATTCACTGTAAACCCGAACATAATGAGTACCGAAACCGTGGAAAGAAAAATAAGACGCCATCTAATTGACATATTTATCATTTTTATAACGACTCCCTTCCCGAAAGTAATTTACCTAGCCCAAATTAAGAATAGGACATTAACAGGGGGTTATTGATCAAATTGGATATGAACAAATGATACTCTGAGCCCAGAACGAAAAATTAGAATCAACAGGCATCCAAAACAGGGCTTTAAAGCGGAGGAGTCTGCTTTACTAAGTGAGATTGAGACAAGCCGATTTTAGACAAGTGAACGTTACGTGAGAGAGGTCTACTCGAGGAGGTTTCTACAAATGAGATGTAAGCAAGCGAGGTTTTAGTGAGCAAAATGTAAACAAAAGACGTTTTCTCCAGTTATTATCACCGGCATAACAAGTACACATCCACATTCTGCGGCTCAACTAGACTGTGAATAATGACTCTGCGTGCTAACAAAGTGGATAGTTAGGTTAAAATTGTGACATCCAATCGTTTGCGTGATGCACTTTTCACACTCAAGCTAGGCTTATTCAAAGGTCAAACATCAATACTCGTTAATTCCCTTATTTATCGTTTACTGTTTACGTGTAACTTGAGTTAGCGATCACACCTTTAATGTTCAATATGACCTGTATTACATATTATCCTTTGAATTGAGTATTTTTTGACGAAAAATAAGTGCTACAGATTATTAAAGTCAATAGTCTTTATCGACGTTCAAATCTTGATTTATGGCTAATATAAAGCCAATTTACAGACATTTTGTCTGCATTTATTTTTCCTAGCAGAATAACCCGTCGTACCTTACAATCCTGCCACATAAAAATTACAAGTTACACACAAGGTATATCAGCACATTTAAGTGGCAATAAAGACCACAGACTGATGCCTCAAATCCCCTATGCTGATTGGCTTCCCTACAACCGCCATGAATGCAGAAACTTAACGTGAAAGGTCCCGAGTAAAGATGAGTCCCGAAAAGCACCTCCTAGATTGGCAAACTAGTCAAACCATTGCTGAATCCATCGCTCCAACTTTAGGTCAGTTATACCGTCAAAAAGGCGTAGAAGTTATCCTCTTTGGTAAGACCTTAGTTAACGCGACAACTATCGACATCATCAAAGCTCACCGCATCGCAAAACGTTACACTGGTTCTCCTCTTACAGCAGAACAGACTCAACCTATTATTCAACACCTTCTCTCTATGGACTTATCTCCATGTCGTATTGATGTTGGTCGCCTTGCGCATTCATTCTGGCAAGATCGCGAACACACACATGGGTTGGATGATTTCCTACAAACTGCACTTATCGAATCGCTTGAAGGCGATGCAATGACAGAACCTCGTGACGTTGTATTGTACGGTTTTGGTCGTATTGGCCGACTGCTCACTCGTCTGTTGATCGAGAAAAGTGGCCCGGGGTACCCACTGCGTTTACGTGCAATCGTTGTACGCGGCGGCAAAGATGGCGACCTAGAAAAACGTGCAAGCCTGCTTCGTCGTGACTCTGTACACGGCCAATTCAACGGCAGCATTGTTGTAGACCAAGAACGCAAAGCGATCATCGTTAACGGTAACTTCATCCAAGTTATCTACGCAAACAAACCAGAAGAAGTGGATTACACGGCTTACGGTGTTGAAAATGCACTTGTGGTTGATAACACAGGCGTATGGCGTGACGTGGAAGGCCTGAGCCAACACGTTGCGTGTAACGGTGCGAAGAAAGTGCTACTGACTGCACCTGGTAAAGGCGACATCAAGAACGTGGTATTTGGTGTGAATGAAAATGTTATTCAGCCAGAAGACACCATCATCTCTGCAGCAAGCTGTACTACTAACGCAATCACGCCAGTATTGAAAGCGGTTCACGACAAGTTTGGCGTGCTGTCTGGTCACATCGAAACGGTGCACTCATTTACCAATGATCAAAACCTAATCGATAACTTCCACTCGGGTGATCGTCGTGGTCGTGCTGCATCATTGAACATGGTACTGACATCGACTGGCGCTGCTAAAGCAGTATCAAAAGCGATGCCGGAAATGGAAGGTAAGCTAACAGGTAATGCGATTCGCGTTCCTACGCCAAACGTTTCAATGGCAGTTGCGAACCTAAACCTTGAGAAAGGCACAAACAAAGAAGAGTTGAACGAGTACCTGCGTGAAATGGCGCTGTCTTCTGCTTTGTCTGCACAAATTGATTACACAGACTCGACTGAGATTGTATCTACCGACTTGGTTGGCTCTCGTCACCCAGGTGTGGTTGACGGTGTGGCGACTATCGCACAAGACAACCGTGCCGTGCTGTACATTTGGTACGATAACGAGTTTGGCTACAGCTGCCAAGTTGTTCACTGTATGGAACAGATGATGGGTGTACGCTACAAGACATACCCAGAAGTTTAATTAACTTCGCTCTTGTAGATACGTCCATCGCAACAAGCTCCACAACATAATAACTATATCTGCGAAGTCTGTATGGACTTCGCAACCCCTTTTGTTTTACTCCCCCGTATAAACAGGAAGGTTGCCACTTAGATCTGCTCTCTCTATCTGATCTAAGTGGCCTTTTTACATCTGGCAAGCTAACTTTTATCGCTATGATAAGAACTTTATCCTCGTCACTCTTGGAAAGCTTCACTTCACGTCTGTTACAGCTCAACCTCAACATCTGACTGAATCGCACTCGAACACGCGAGTACATAACCTTGCTCAATCTGTTCTGGCGTCAAAGTCTCTTGGCTGCTTGATTCCACCGAACCTTTGGTTACTTTACACTTACACGAACCACAAATCCCACTGCGACAAGCAATAATAATCGGAACACCAGCTTTCTCTAATGAATCAGCGAGTGGTGTGCCAGTTTCCGCTTCAACTTCAGCGCCGAACGCAGGCAAAAATACCTTAACAGCACTATTCGTATCGTCAGCAATTTCAGCGTTTGACGCTTCTGATTGAGCATCCTGAGTAGCAGGAGTAAAGCTTTCTTGGTAGAAGTTATCCATGTTGAACTCAAGTTCTTTCAGGTAGTTCTCTATGTCTTGCATAAAGCTAACCGGCCCACACAAGTATACGGTTCTGTCTAAAATATCTGGGCTGAGTGTTACCAACCAGCTCTTGTCTAGACGACCTTGGGGAGCAGTTGTTCCTTCACTGTCTTTCAGAAGCAACTTAAGGTTAAAGTTAGCGTGTGTCTCATCGAGTTGGTTGAGCTCTTCAAAGTAGATGGTCTCGCGTCGATTACGTGCCATGTGAACAAAATCGATTTCAATATCACTGCCTTGAGCCAACCAATACTTTGCCATCGCCATCACAGGAGTGATACCGCAACCCGCACTCACTAACGTTACTTTTTTTGTCGTCGTTGGCATGCAATCAATACAGTTAAACGCACCAGCAGGCTTCAATACAGAAACCTCATCACCTTCATCAAGTTCATCAACAATAAAGTTCGAAACCAAACCACCTTCCACACGCTTTACCGTCAGCTTCAGGCGGTTATCTTCAGGACAAGACGCTACAGAATAAGCACGGTAATCCGTTTTCGCCGGCATATCCAAACCCAGAGTAATAAATTGCCCCGGCTTAAAGTTGAAATGTAAGTCTTGTGGAACGCTGCCAAGCTCAAAGCTGACCGTATCTGGCGTCTCGTGCCATTTCTTTAAACACACTAAATTGATTGAATCGCTATCCGACCATGCATACATAGTTCGTGTACCTTGCTAATGACTAGATGATTAAATGACTAAAGATTTAAATCGAAAAAGCCCCGCCGTCGTCTGTTTTAGAAAAACGTCACAACAACGGGGCTTAGAGCTGGCTTAAATTAAGCCGCTAAGATTGTTTTAAGATCTTGCTCTGGCGTTGAGATAGAACGCATATCGAACTCGTCTTGCATAATCTTTAATAGGTTTTCTGTTAGGAAAGCTGGCGCTGTTGGGCCCGTGTAAATACCTTTCACACCAAGAGCGAACAGGGTAAGCAGGATAACGATCGCTTTTTGCTCGAACCAAGATAGAACCAGCGTTAACGGAAGTTCGTTGATACCACAATCAAACTCTTGAGACAGTGCGATAGCAAGCTGAATCGCAGAGTAAGCATCGTTACATTGGCCAACATCTAACAGACGTGGGATACCGTTAATGTCGCCGAATTGGTTTTTGTTGAAACGGAATTTACCACATGCAAGTGTCAGAATTACTGAATCTTCTGGCGCTTGAGCTGTGAAGTCTGTGTAGTAGCTACGTTCAGATTTGTCACCGTCACAACCACCGACTAGGAAGAAGTGTTTGATGTTGCCTTCTTTTACTTGCTCGATAACAGCCGGAGCCGCTTCCATCAGTGCGTTACGACCAAAACCGACAGTGATCATTTGCTCGATCTCGTCGTGTTTGAAGCCTTCTTGCGCAAGAGCACAATCGATTACTGCGCTGAAATCGTCGCCTTCAAGGTGATCAACACCCGGCCAGCCTACGATGCTACGTGTAAATAGACGGTCTGCGTAAGAACCTACATCAGGGTTAAGCAGGCAGTTAGATGTCATTACGATGGCACCAGGGAAGTTAGCGAATTCTTTTTGCTGGTTCTGCCAAGCGCTGCCGTAGTTACCCGCAAGGTGTGGGTACTTGTTCAGTTCAGGGTAACCGTGTGCAGGTAGCATCTCACCGTTGGTGTAAACGTTGATGCCCTTGCCTTCAGTTTGTTGAAGGATCTTTTCTAGATCATGCAAGTCGTGACCAGAAACAAGAATACAGTGGCCTTTCTTAGTTTTCACGTTCACGGTTGTTGGTTGAGGGTGACCAAATGTATCAGTCTCACCTTTATCCAGCATTTCCATGACTTTGTAGTTCATCAAGCCGATCTGCATAGACGTATCTAGCAGTTGTTTTAGGTCAGATGGGTCTGTACCTAAGAAAGCCATGATTTCATGGTATTCAGCAAAGATAGCATTGTCAGTTTGACCAAGAACACGCGCGTGCTCCATGTAGGCTGCCGCACCTTTTAGACCGTATAGGCAAAGAAGGCGAAGACCAATCACATCTTCATGTTGAGAGTCGTGACCACGGTTTACCGCAGCTTGAGGGGCAAGTGCCAATAGCTCTGAAGAATCTGTAGGAAGATCGAATTGCGCAGCAGCCGAAAGTGCTGGGATTTCAAAACCGATCAACGTAGCAGCCGCACGTACCTGTTGCTCTAAACGCTGCTTAAACTCGTGAGATTGTTGTGCAAACTCGATAATACGAGCAGGGTCGAAGTTAACGTTAGTCAGTGTTGCGAAGAACGCTTTTGGTGCCCATTCGTCAATTTCAGTATCAATAACATCGCAAGCGCGGCCTAAATTGGCCCAGAAAGAAACACCTTGAAGAGAATGCACCAACACGTCTTGAAGGTCGGATACTTCCGATGTTTTACCACACATACCTTGTGCGAAAGAACAGCCTTTTACGGTTGGGGTTTGAATTGTTTGTTCACATTGAATACAGAACATAAGGGCTCCAGTAATATTTTAGTTAACTGTAAGTACTTTGCTTACAGTGACTTATTCCAAACCCTATAGAGCATCAACCGTGCCAACTTTTAACCCATTGATTTTATTGATCTTGCCTTTATTCCCTTATTTTAGTGCGTGATTATGACTACATATAAACTCTCAATCCACACACACCTGTGTCATAGTGACTCTCTAGAATTATTTGGTGGTGTTCATGTTTCGTTCAGAATAGAAGCGATATAGTAACAACATAGAAAAAGAGGAATGAATATGAAAAATATATTAGTTACGATTGTTGCGTTGTTTACTGGCCTATTGGCGTTATTCACTAGCTTGATCCTTGCTATTCCTTTAGCTATTGCAGCTTTAATCACTGGCAAACGCATTCAGAATCAAATGAAGAAACAGGGTTTCGCAGCTCACATGAACACACGTCAATCATCAACCAGTGATGCCGGTGTTATTGAAGGTGAATACGAAGACCTTTCAAGCAAAAAGTAATCTAAACTTAAGTTTCAAACACAGTGAAAGCACAACAGAGACAACATTAAAAAATGCATAGAAATACCATTCTAACGCTGCTCGCCTTAACGACTTTAAGTCTCGTTGGTTGTTCCAACGAGACAACTATACCCGCTTACGAAACATCTCCAGACTTGCCTAGCTATCAGCAAGATAGCTTTGATGCCTACGTCAATGACACCCAAGATTGGCTGCTGAAAAACCGCGTGTTCATGACAAAAGACAAGCAGCTTGAGATTCAACTGAACTCCCCGACTGAATACAAACCTACCGAACCTAATGGCAAGGCAGTGTTATTGGTCCATGGACTAGGTGATTCACCCTATTCGTTTAAAGACATCGCTACCCATTTGGCCGAACAAGGTTATTTGGTAAGAACGGTTTTACTTCCTGGTCACGGCAGTCGTGTGGGTGACCTAATGCAACCGAGCTTAGAAGATTGGCAAGGTGTGGTCGCTCACCATACCAAGTTACTTAAGCAAGAGTATGATTCTGTTTGGCTAGGCGGCTATTCAACCGGCGCGAACCTCGTGACTTCACAGGCGATGAACGATCCAAAGATCTCTGGGTTACTGCTGTTCTCACCTGCGTTTCAACCGAGCTCGTCTGCCGTTCAATACGCGGGACTAGCAAGCTACTTTGTCACTTGGGCGGATCAAGATCCTGAAGACAATGTGTTGCGTTACAACTCGTTGCCAATGAATGGTGCATCGGTTTACTACGAGACATCAGAAGTCGTACGTGGTGACTTACAAGATAAACACTTCGATAAACCAGTTTTTATTATGATGAGTGAAGGCGACAGCGTGATTGACACCAACTACGTTCAGCAAGCCTTTACTGAATCTATGCCGAATCCAAACAATGTGTTGGTTTGGCAAGGAGAGACGACTCTCGAGGATCCTCGCGCTGTTCAGTACAGCATGAAGATCCCAGAGCAACGCATCTCGAACGGCTCTCACATGGGCTTACTGTTCTCACCAAACAACCCTTATTACGGAATCAATGGTAGCGAGAAGATTTGCTCCAATGGTCAGGCAGAAGGGTTTGAAGAACAATGCAATGCAACCAGTGAGGTTTGGTACTCAGCTTGGGGCTATCGTGAAGAAGGGAAGAACCATGCGCGTTTGACCTACAACCCCTACTTCTCAGACTCGATGGCGAAGCTAGATACCGTACTGAACTCTGAAGGCTAATAAGCTCAAGTCTTCCAAAAGCTAATCCAGAGAAATCAAAAAGGCTCACTAGATAACGTCTAGTGAGCCTTTTTTAATGAGTGTCGTTTCTGGTGAACGTCTAGGGTCTGTTGACCTTTAGAGCTGATTTTTGCAGCACTTTGTGGGGAATTTCTACAAGGCAGAGGCTTTGAAGTGTAGCTAGCCTACATGAGAAGCCGATAACGCAGTAGAAATGAACCACAAAGGCTGCCCGAAGGGTTCGGCTAGAATCGTTTTATGCTTTGTTAAGAAGTATTAACTTAGAATGACTAGGCTACATACTCCTTGCCGCGCCTAAAACGATTCTATCTCGAACAAAATTTAACCACTAAAAGTTAACAGACCCTAGTTACTTATTCTTATCGTTTACTGCTATATCGTCCACACCACGCGAACAGCAAGCAGGATCAGCACCACGCCAGATAGTCGATCAATCAACTGAGCTTTCGAGCGAATACGTTCAACAATCAACGGGCTAGACAGTACCAAGGTGATAAAGGTGTACCAAAGGCCGTCGACAATCAGCGGCGTTGAGACAATAATCACTTGATTGGTCAGTTCATTACCTAGCGCTACAAATTGGCTAAACAGAGCGATGAAGAACAATGCGATCTTTGGGCTCAAGATAGAGATCAAGAAAGCCTCACGAGCAGACTGCATGTAACTCATCTTTTCACCCGCTTCTAATTTCGCGGCAACACCACCTTTCGAACGTAACGCATTAACGCCAAGATAAAGCAGATAAGCAGCCCCCGCTAAGCTAATACCTTTAAATAACATTGGGGATTGCTCAAGCACAACGGCTAAACCAACAATGGTTGCGAACGCATAAATACCGATACCAGCAGCGTGTGACCAAGCTGCGATAAGCCCGTTCATACGGCCACCAGCCAAACTGTGTTTAGCGATCATCGCCAAGCTTGGGCCCGGAGACATTGCACCCAACAAGCAAATCGCTAATAAAGAAAACCAAATTGTTACTGTCATCATTCCATTCCTAATAAAATAAAGCGTTCCAGCTGAACGCTCTACGCTTAATACTCAATACTTGGCACTTACCATAATTCGCAGGAGGTATTATTTGAAATCAAAGATTATCATCACACCTATGATTTCAAGTCATACTGATATTGTAACTCGACTTTTGCATGGCTTGGAATGCTTTTTCTCGCGCCCATTTGTGGGCAGAGTCGTTGTCATATTTAGGATGCCACATTAACCAATAGGTATGCATTTCCGTATCAAATGGCAACGAAAAGTAGGTAGTATCGAGGTGTCGACCTAGGTTATAGGCGATATGTTCTGGCACGATCATCAGATAGTCGTCTTGCAATAACACAGTACCAGCAGATGAAAAGAACGGAACCTGTAAAGCCACTCTTCGCTTCAGCCCTCGCTTCTTCAATGCTATGTCCGCGTAACTGTCTTTATCTCCACCACCCGTCACTTTGATGTGAGAGTAGTGAACAATATCTTCTGCACTCAAAACCGCTTGTTGAGCCAGCGGGTGCGACTTTCGCATCAAACACACCGACTTATCTTCACCAAGTTTGATACTTGAGACATGTTCTGGCTTTATGGGAAACATACTGGAAGCCAAATGAATCCCAGACTCGTTCAGTGCTTCAAGGTAGTTTGGCTGCCACAATCGATAAGCCAAATTAATGTTCGGCGCTTCAGCAGACACCTCTGCCACAATCACAGGAAGAATATACTGAGCGACATAATCACTCGAAGACAACACCAATTCACCCTGCCAGTCTTGCGGCTCGAAGGGTTTATCATCTAACAGGTGGTCAAACTCGCCAAGCAGGTCGTCGAGTTTACCTTTGAGTAGCAATGCACGGTTGGTCGGCACCAGTTTGTTGCCGTCACGGACCAGCAAAGGGTCGCCACACAAATCACGTAACTGGCTGAGCTGACGGCTCACCGCGGATTGTGTGATATGCAAACGTTGGGCGGCACGGCTCACATGACACTCTTCAAGAAGTACATGCAGTGAACGCAGTAGGTTTAAGTTGATATTGCCTAACATGAATGCACCGTCGCATTCTGTTTGTTGAAAAACTCGGTCAAAACCGTATGAGTCATTAAGTGGCGAAGATCCGGGTAACTTTGCAGCTGATCGCGAACTCGGTTCAAGCTCTCCATGCTTTCCACTTCCACGTACAACATCATATCTGTCTCACCGCTAATAGAGTGGCACCATTGCACCTCATCAATACTCTGGATTTGTTTCGCGTAAGACTCACAACTATGGTCACTACTCGACATGTCGAACTTCAACAAGATATAAGCGCACACATTCTTCGTTTGGTTGGGTTCTGCCACTTGAGCGCAGTAGCCCGTAATCACTTTGTCGCTTTCCAGTTTCTTGATTCTGGCGTTCACCGCTGAGCGCGAGAGGCTGACATCTCGGGCGATATCGCTCACTGAGCATCGTGCATTGGTTTTGAGAATATCCAAAATCTGGCGATCAAATTTATCCATGCTTCTGATTCTTTTCATTTATTGTTCTATTTATAACGCCTAATTTGACACAACTTTCCTACTTATAACAGCCATTCTGACAGCCGACACTTTCACTCTGAATCGGATTAATACCGTTAAAATGACGGTGTCTTACGACGTTTCGCTAGCTGTATTATTGATGTCAACAATGTATGCTCTCAATCATAACTTCTCACACACCAGAAGAAAGTTACTGGAAGACCGTGACCAGAATCAAATAGCTAGGAGAGCGAATGACACAACTCAAACAAGAAATCACGCTTATTTCAGGAATCGGACAACTCTCGACGACCTTGCTAGGCACTGGATTATTTATGATCCCTGCGATCGCAGCAGGCATTGCAGGACAGTTGTCTCTTCTCGCTTGGTTAATCCTGTTTATCGCTATTTGCCCGATTGCACTGACCTTCGCATCATTAGGAAAACGCTACCCGAATGCAGGTGGTACTGCCTATTTTGTGCGCCAGGCGTTTAGCGAGCGATTAGAAACAAGCGTGGCGTGGTTGTTTGTGAGTGTTATTCCTGTCGGTATTCCAGCGGCCATTGCACTGGCTGGTGGTTTTGCTCAACAATTGTTACCCGCACCTCTCGATACACCACTTGGTGCTCAATCCTTTACCGTCGCCCTGCTTATTGCCGTCAATTTGATGGGCAGTAAATCTTCTGGCCGACTGCAAACCGTGATCGCATTGTCGATTTTTGCCTTAGTCAGCGCTTTTGTTTGGAAAGCCGACATCACGGCAACCGATGTTGCTCTTCCTGCCATCTCATCCAATTCAATGTGGTCTATCGGCGCTGCTTTAGCTGTCATGTTTTGGTGCTTTGTCGGAATAGAAGCTTTTGCTCACATGGGAGAGGAATTCAAAAATCCACAACGTGACTTCCCAATCGCCATCATTGCAGGCTGTTTTGTTGCGGGGCTAGTGTACTGGGCTTGTTCAGTAGTGATTCTTAAGCTGGGTGCTTTCGGTTCATCTGAATTCGATGCCGCATCCATCCCTTGGGTAACAGAACAACTGTTTGGTAATGGCTTCAAAACCGTCATCAGCGTGCTGGGGTTCTTTGCTTGTTTTGCTAGCCTAAACCTTTACACACAAAGCTTGTCTCGTATGATCTGGGCTCAAGCTCGCCAACACACTCCTACCAGTAAAATGGCGCAGCTCAACAGCCGTGGCGTACCACTTTATCCAACCTTAGCAATCGGCTTTATTGCGCTTATTTCATGTGTGATTGGTGAGTTGTCTAATCTCGATCTCGAATTCTTTCTTAAACTCGCCAACGGTATTTTCGTTCTGGTTTATCTGCTTGCAATGTTAGCGGCTTGCCGATTACTGACTGGCGCATCGAGATACACCGCCATGCTCTCACTGGTCATCTGTACCTTGGTGTTTATCTGTTTAAGCTGGTCGATGCTCTATGCCGTCACTATTTTTGTGACATTGTCACTCCCTTGGCGTAAGTGGCTAGGTAAAGGTAAAACCGTTTCTGTCGACAAGTTATAACTCGATTAATGATGAATCGACACACTGTAAGCAAGCCCTACCAATATTACTGATAAAAAAGCCGAGCGATCTGTTTGATCTTCGGCTTTATCTCAACCAAACGGATATTTCCAAACCCCAACACCGCCCCACTCCAATCACGAGCATCACTTGACCCATATTCATAAAAGTCAAAAGGACGAATGATGATATTTTCAAGCTCTGCTCTACGGCTCCACTCATGTTCAGATATGCCTTGATACCACTTTACGGTCACGTGTAGCCCTGCCGCTTGACTGATCACTTCAAGATCGCCATGGAACTCACTTTTAATCGCTTCTATCATCGCTTCATGCTTGAGTTTGTATGAACGACGCATCTTTCTAATATGACGCAATAAATCGCCTTCGCGAACAAAATCCGCCAAAGCTTCTTGTGTATGAGACGCCGTGTCTCCCGTGAGCGCGTCTTTAATCTCAAGACACTTCGCCACCAGACTTTCTGGCACTACTAAATAACCTAATCGGAGGCCATTGAACATCACCTTACTCAGAGAGCCGACATAGATGATGCGATCATCGAACCCTAACTTACCCGCCAAACCTTGCATGCTGGTATAAGGGCGATGAGCAAACTGGAACTCACTGTCGTAGTCATCTTCAATGATCCATGACTGATGTTTGTTAGCCCAATCGATCAACTTGAGGCGTTGCTCAGTATTGAGGGTCGTGCCCATTGGGTATTGATTACTCGGCGTGACATAGAGAGCTTTAGCATTACTGGACAACACTTTTTCAATATCTAACCCAACCTTTTCACCCACACTCACACCGTCTAGCTCTAGCCTCAATAGATCGATAATTTTATGCACTTGTCGATAGCCGGGCTCTTCCACAAGGATTTTGTCGCCCATCTCTAACGTTGCCATCAAACCAATTGAGATGGCTTGCTGCGCACCAGCGGTGATGATGATTCTATCGGCACTGCAATGAACGGAACGACTGCTTGCCAGATACCCGCTCAGCGCTTCCCTCAAGACCAAGCTTCCCTGAACCTCTTGATTGCCTGCAATGTTCTGACGTGTAGAGTGGCGTTGCAGCAACCTCTGCCATTTCGCATAAGGGAATGCATCTAAGTCAGGCACTCCGGGGGCAAAACTGCGGTTAATGTCGTTAGGTGTCACTATGTTTGCACTCGGCTTACTTATTACGTGCCTAACCTGTGCATCCTGAACACTGTTTGGCTGAGACAAACTTAGGAAGTGCTCGGGCTGTTCAACCGACACATAAAACCCTGAACCTTGCTTGCTCTCGATATAACCTTCGGTAACCAGTTGTTCGTACGCGTAGATCACCGTATTTCGACTCACCGATAACTCGACGGCCAACTTACGTGTTGAAGGTAACTTACTGCCCTTACTCCATAAATCGTGAACGATCTTCTCTCTGATCGCGTGAAACAAGGCGGTTTGGCGCGTGTCGTGTTGTTCGTCTAACTGTAGATCACCGACATCAATAGGCTGCATAACTGGATCCAAATAGCGTTTAAAAGTGGCTCTATTTAAGAGACCAGTTAATCGCTACATTAATCAAAAGGCAATGATTAAGGAGCGATTATGTTATCTAACACGAAAAGAACCACGATTAAAAAAGGGGCTCACAAAGCCGTATTTGAACAAGAGAAACTGCACCAAATTATTGATGAGAGCTTAATCGCACACATTGCATTGCAGGGCGAACAAGGGCCAATGGTTATCCCGATGCTCGCGTGGCGAGTCGATGACATGGTCTACATTCATGGGGCCAAAAACAGTCGCTTATTGAGAGGTCTGAAAAAGGGAGATCCAACCTGCTTGACGTTCACTTTGTTCGATGGTTGGGTGTTGGCCCGTTCGGCATTTCATCACAGTGCGCATTATCGTTCTGCTGTGGTATTGGGGTCATTTTCAGTCATCGATGACAACCAAGAAAAGGATCGCTTGTTAAATATCTTTATTGAGCAAATCGCGCCGGGCAGAACCGATGAAGTAAGGCTCAGTAATGAGAAAGAGCTCACCGCAACCGAGCTATTGGCGATACCTTTAACGGAAGCCTCCGTGAAGATTGGTAAACATGGCGTGAATGATGATAAGACTGATATGGATATCCCAGTATGGGCTGGCGTATTACCTTATCGAACGGTCGTAGGGCCATTAGAAACGGTTCCAGAGCAAGAAGGCATCATTGAAACACCAGATTACCAACAAGCCTATGGTGAGCGCTGGTATCAGAATTGATACACAAAGATGGTGAACTTGATAAAATTGTATACAATCTGACTTACAAAAATTTAACATGACTCAATAATGTAATCAGACGATGAGAACGAATAAGGATATTCAACCATTTCAAGGCTTGCTCAATGGCATTGGGCAAGTCTATTTCACACCGTCTGTTATGACGTCGCTTCTGCTATTACTTGCCATTTCTATTGAGTCACTTGCACTGGCTTTTCTTACCTTATTCGGTGCGAGTTGCAGCTACGGATTTGCCTTACTGACCAATAAACCGTCTCATGATATTGAGAATGGCATGTATGCGCTAAATGGTGCACTGATTGCTTTGTTCATCGGGAATTTTTTTGAAGTCAATGGGTGGCTGATTATAGTAGTAGCCCTCGGCTCGCTGATAACCGTACCCATCGCCAAGATCGTGTTTAGCTTTAAGAAGTATCGCGGTTACACTAGCGCCTTTATCCTCACCTCTTGGCTGATTTATGCTATCCAATCAACCTTGGATCTATCGGCATTTTCTGCACCTGATTCCGCACTGACACCACTAATCAGTATTGAGGCTAACTCGTGGTTTAAACTGCCGCCAGTGATTATCCCGTTGTTAAAGGGAATAAGCCAAGTCAGCTTCATCGAAAATGCATTGTCGGGGCTCGTTATCTTAGTCGCCATCGCACTCAACAATATCAAGCATGCCATTTGGGTTATGCTCGCAGTAATAATTAGCACCGTATTTAGCGGGTTGATTGGCGCTTCTAACGAACTGGTAGCCCAAGGTCTTTACGGGTACAACGCCATTCTTGCCACTTTAGCACTTGTGCCCTATCCGCGAATCCGTTGGCCGTTAATCCTATTAGGCATGCTGTTAAGCTGTCTCATCACACTTGGTTTTCATGAACTGTCACTGTTACCACTCACCGCCCCTTTCATTTTGAGTACTTGGGGGATGGTTTACTTGTCCAGCCTGATCCATAAACGAACCATAAGTTAGCTCTGAATAGTTACAGGCCAGTTTTTAGGCGCTCAAGATATTGCTTGGGTGTCAAACCTCGATGTTTCTTAAACATCCGATTAAAGCTCGCGACATTGGTATAGCCGAGCCTCGTCGCGACTTTATCTATTGGCACTGAATACATCAACAACTCCACCGCCACATTACTTAACGCATAGCCCATAATGGTAGAAAAGTTGATGCCTAAGTTATGCAATCGACGTTGAAATTGCTGTTCAGATAACCCAAGCAAACTCGACACTTTATGCAGTGTTGGCAGGCCGAAATGGCGACTGTAATTGATCATCTCATAGGTCACCTTATGCTCATCCGCGGCATCAGGCATGTTGAGGTAATTATCTAAGTCATGAAAGTTCATTGCCAAGCTCATCTTGCCGCTAGAAGGGGCTTGATTGCTCGATAACCTCGACTGGCTTGGTATCCAGATTTCAGTTCGTGGCTGGCCCCACTGAATATTGCACCCAAAATACTCTTGATAGAGTTGAGTGTTCTCGCGATAACCTGCGATAGAGACGGCTGCGGGAGTAAAGTCGTCTCCCAAGTAACGCCTTAATATCTTCATCATAAAGATGGCAACTCGAATTGAGTCATGAACTTTACCCACCTCAGTATAAGCAGGATTGTCGTAGCACCATTTGATGAAATTACCGACTTGAGCGCCATATAGAAAAGCCCCGGACTGCAAACAGTGCAACCCGATGTTAACTCGGCGTATAGACGACGCCAGATCGTGCCCCGAGAAAAACCAGTTAGAGAGAGGACCTAGCCTTTCAATATCCACTCTATCAGCCAGCTTCAAGATAATATCGGGAGGCTCAGTGGTTCAATCTCCACATATTCAGCTGCGTCCAGATTCAACTAATGTGTCGGGAAAAACGTCCAAAGTCCACATCCACCCGAACCAGGATGTGACTGAAGGACAACTAATTTACGAAATTGATGACACCAAATATGTCATCGCAAGAGACAAAGCCAGCGTTCAACTTGAATCTGCAGAGGTCGCTTTAGACACAGCTCGTCAAGAAGTGAGCATTGCAAAAGTCAGCTATCAATCGGCGCTTGAAGACATCAAAGCTTCAGTCGCACAAATAGATTCGGCTAAAACAGACTTAGTACTGCAGTCAAAGACGCTTGATCGTTACCAGAAGCAAAACAAAGTGGTAGAACATACGATCACTGAAACTGACATCGACCAACAAACAGCAAAGGTAGACTTAGCGACGTATAACGTTACGACATTGGAATCTCAGCTTAGCAAGAAAGAAGTCGATGCCGAGAATGCGAAGTTGAACATCCACAAAGCTGAAACCAATGTGAGCAAGAAGCAAACTGAGGTCGATTCAGCAAAGGCAACACTGGCACAAGCACAATGGGACTTGAACAGCACCAAAGTCACGGCACCGACTGACGGCTTTGTAACGAACTTTATTCTTCGTGAAGGTCAGCGTGTTTCAATGATGCCTCGTATACAGATGTATACCGAAGAGAAGTACGTGCTGATGCGAGTTAACCACCAAGCGATTCGTAATATTAAGGTCGGTCAACCTGCGGAATTTGCGACAGCGGTATACCCAGGAAAAGTGTTCTCTGCAACCGTAGAAGGCATTGTAGAAGCCACTGGTGAAGCGCAAGCAAGTTTGCTGGGTATCGATGAGCAGGTTCGTGTTACCACAGGCAAAAACCTTCAGAACAAGCACCACTTTGTTCGTTTAAAAATTGATGAGGCAGAGGGTTACGATATTCCTGTTGGCTCTGTCGGATTAGCGTGGGTAAGCGGTGAGAAGCCTATCAGCTTTATGGCGTTCCTAGACGTAATACGCGGGATCATCATTAGAATGAAGTCTCAACTGTACTTCTTCTACTCCATCTAATACTTCCTATTGGTGAAACAATACCCAAGCCCGTGCGCTCTTAGATCGCACGGGCTTTTTGTTTATTTCACCATTCGTCGCCAGAAAGAACACAAACCCAAAAAACGAATAAACACTCTAAAGTTGCAAATCGCAATTGCATTTTGCAATTGGGTATTTCAAAAACGCAAATTAAACGCTCAAATACGCACCAGATTGCTATAAAACTGCCGTTTTACGTGGTTTTAAAAGTTGGCACACTAACTGCAATGTATATATTGACCCTTCTTAAGCCGAGGGTCACCTAGCCAACTGACGTTGTTAGTGAACCTATTCTTGTTCACAAAATATATAGGCCAATTGCGATTATTGCGATTGGCTATTTTTTTGCCTGCAGTTTGGCCAACCGCCCTCTTTTTCGATACAGACACCCATTCAGACGTATAATAATAAGCATTCATAGCCAACCAAGAACAGCAGATAACCAACGCATTATAGAAAACGTTTTCTATTTGTTTTTTTTAAATAAAGACAGAAAATAACCCTATGTTTTACAAGATAATTACTGCAATAACTGGTTTTTATGGGCAATTATTGACAATAATTAGCATTGACTATGTGATTTATATCACCATAATGCGCAAGTTTGCCTGCAATACGGCGACCGTTAATTTTAATTTTGATCATTTGCGGAGGTAAAAAATGGCTGCTGATAATAACTACAGTCTAGGGCCGGTTCCTACATCGGCTAGGAAAGGAGTCGCTTCACTCACCATGGTAATGCTTGGACTCACTTTCTTCTCTGCAAGTATGTGGACAGGTGGTTCACTCGGGACAGGTCTTTCATTCAACGATTTCTTCCTCGCCGTTCTCATCGGTAACCTAATCCTCGGTATTTACACTTCTTTTCTTGGCTACATCGGCTCATCTACTGGCCTCTCTACCCACCTCCTTGCTCGTTTCTCTTTCGGTACTAAAGGCTCATGGCTTCCTTCTGCTTTACTTGGTGGTACACAAGTCGGTTGGTTTGGTGTGGGTGTTGCGATGTTTGCTATTCCAGTACAAAAAGCAACGGGCATTGATACCAACACCTTGATTATCGTATCTGGCTTATTGATGACGGGTACAGTGTACTTCGGCATTCAAGCGCTAATGGTGCTTTCAGCGATTGCAGTGCCTGCGATTGCGATTCTGGGTGGTTACTCAGTACTGACTGCGGTAGACAGTGTTGGTGGACTAGAGCAATTGCAACTTATTAAACCAGAGACGCCAATGGACTTTTCAATGGCTCTTGCAATGGTTGTAGGTTCGTTCGTAAGTGCGGGTACGTTAACGGCCGATTTCGTTCGCTTTGGTAAAAAGCCAGCAAGCGCAGTATTAATTACTATGGTTGCGTTCTTCATCGGTAACTCGCTGATGTTTATCTTCGGCGCAGCAGGAGCAGCAGCAACCGGTCAGGCTGATATTTCAGATGTGATGATCGCGCAAGGTCTGCTGCTTCCAGCCATCATCGTGCTTGGCTTGAATATCTGGACAACCAATGAAAATGCACTTTATGCATCCGGTTTGGGTTTATCTAACATCACTGGTCGCTCAAGTACTACAATGTCAATCATTAACGGCATTATCGGTACGATTTTCGCACTTTGGTTATACAACAACTTCGTTGGTTGGTTAACCTTCCTTTCGCTGGCGATTCCACCCATTGGTGGCGTAATCATCGCCGACTTCTTCGCGAACCGTAAACGTTACAAAGATTTTGCAAATGCAGAGTTCCAAACCGTTAACTGGGCTGGCATTATCGCGGTAGCAACAGGCGTAGCCGCTGGTCACTTCCTACCTGGCGTTGTTCCTTTGAACGCAGTGTTAGGTGGTGCAATCAGTTACCTCGTGCTTAATCCTCTATTGAACAACAAAGCTCTGAAATCTCAGGCCGCTTAAGGACACACTATGACAACCTTATTAATCAAGAACGCGAAACTTCAAGACCAAGAAGGCTTGAAACAGATTCTGATTGAAAATGGTCAATTTTCTCGCATTCTCGATAATGGCGCGCAAATCAATCATCAAGGCGACATCCTTGATGCTGAAGGTGGCATTGCAGTTACTCCTTTCTGTGAACCGCACATCCACCTAGATACTACTCAAACTGCTGGTGAGCCTAACTGGAACATCTCTGGCACTTTGTTTGAAGGTATTGAGCGTTGGGCTGAGCGCAAAGAACTGCTATCAATCGAAGACGTAAAGTCTCGTGCCAAGCAAACACTGAAATGGCAGATAGCTAACGGTGTTCAACACGTTCGTACACACGTTGATGTGTCTGACCCAACACTCGTTGCGTTAAGAGCGATGGTTGAAGTTCGTGAAGAGATGAAAGAGTGGGTCGACATCCAGATCGTTGCATTCCCTCAAGAAGGTATTCTTTCATACCCTAACGGCAAAGAGTTGCTTGAAGAAGCAGTGAAGATCGGCGCTGACGTTATCGGTGCTATCCCTCACTTCGAATTCACTCGTGAATACGGGGTTGAATCTTTGCATTATGTGTTCGAGCTTGCACGCAAGTACGACTGTCTGATCGACGTTCACTGTGATGAAATCGACGACGAACAGTCTCGCTTTGTGGAAACATTAGCAGCCCTTGCTCATAAGTTTGAAATGGGCGAGAAAGTAACTGCTAGCCACACCACTGCAATGGGTTCGTACAACAGTGCTTACACATCTCGCCTGTTCCGTCTATTGAAGATGTCAGGTATCAACTTCGTGGCAAACCCGCTAGTGAACATTCACTTACAGGGCCGTTTCGACGATTACCCGAAACGCCGCGGTGTAACGCGCGTTAAAGAGATGCTAGCAGCAGACATCAACGTTTGTTTTGGCCACGATGATGTGTTTGACCCATGGTACCCACTGGGCACAGCGAACATGCTTCAAGTTCTGCACATGGGACTGCATGTAACACAGGTTATGGGCTACGACCAAATCAACAACTCACTTGATTTGATCAGCAAGAACTCTGCTCGCACATTGAACATTCAAGACAACTTCGGTATCGAAGAAGGTAAGCCAGGTAGCTTGCTGATTCTTCCTGCTGACAATGGCTTTGATGCAGTACGCCGCCAAGTACCAGTGCAGTACTCAATACGCCACGGTAAGGTGATTGCAGAGACTCAACCAGCGAAAACAAAAATAAATTTAGATCAAACTGAAGATATCAACTTTAAGCGTTAATATCGTCTATACTAATGATCAAAAGGAAGCTGGGATGCTTCCTTTTGTTGTGTTGGACGAAGCGACAAAACTATCACTAAATCAGTGTAAATCTTGTACATTCGCACGGTATGACAAAAAAAGCACAAATTTCTTAAGCAATGCGTGTACATCTCAAAAGACTGTGTTAACATGCTCTCGCTCTGTTAGCCGGAGTTATTTAAGTTAGATGAATAGTAAAAAATTGACATGTAAAATCGTTACCCGTTTTTGTAAGTAGTTTTTCCTTATTTCTTAGCAATATTAAATAATTCAATTATCAGCGCATTGCATTAAATGCAATCAACAACTTAGAAAATTTATGAATAAGGGACAAATTATGTCTAACACAAATACTGGCACTGTAAAATGGTTTAACGAAGAGAAAGGTTTCGGTTTCATTTCTCAAGACAACGGCGGCGCTGACGTATTCGTACACTTCCGTGCAATCGTTTCTGAAGGCTTCAAAACTCTGAAAGAAGGCCAAAAGGTTTCTTTCGAAGTTGAAAATGGTCAAAAAGGCCTACAAGCAGCAAACGTTGTTGCTCAATAATTAGCTCTTATAGCTAAAAAGAATTTTAAAGCGCTGATTTTTATCGGCGCTTTTTTATGCCTGCTTATAAACATTTCCCCTCTCGATACAGGCTTTCCCCCGTAAACTCTGAACAAATGCAAATCACCAGCCAAGCGTCCTCAACCTAGACTTTCTCAATTAAAGCTCAACGATCAATTTACGTCACTTTTTGTATGCACTTCCCTAGACAACACTTAATTCTCAGTAATCTTTTGATACTAACTCACGCTACGCCGAAAGTTTGATAAGCCCAAATATGGTTAAAGAACAATCCATTAGATTACGCTTATGAATACGCAATCGATATTCATAATAAAAATGAGTTATTTATCCAACCCTCATCCACTAATCATATAATTTTTAAAGCAAAGACCTTCGAAATCCGCTAACCTTGTTCGCAAGTGGCTTAGTTGTTTTGGTATCTGCAGTAAAAATAATGAACAAAGACGAATTTCAGAAATCCACCGCAAATCTAAAAAAAGCGGTGCCTCTTATGATGAAGAACAGGGTGTCAACGACACCTGCAAATTACGCACTTTGGTACACCTATGTCGATAACGCTATTCCCCAGCTGACTCAAGACATGGATGGTGTTTTAGAACACTACGGTATTTGTCCTCCTGCCGTTGGTGAGCAGCTATACAACAATTATGTTGCCAGCAAATCCGAAACCAATATCAATGACCTTCGCGCTAATTTGGAACTGTTAGTTTCTGAAGTTTCCAATTCAATGAATGACACCCTGACCGACACCTCCGCTTTTTCTGACATGATCGATAAAAGCTTCGAGGACTTGGCTCGTGTTGATAATGAAAGCCTATCTATTGATGAAGTCATGTCCTTAGTTCGACAGCTGGTGTCTGAATCCCGTCATATTCGTCACTCTACTCAGTTTTTAAACTCTCAGCTAAACTCTGCAACCTCAGAGATCACCAAGCTAAAAACCCAGTTAGTAGAAGTTCAGAAAGATGCGCTTTTCGATAGTACAACCACACTCTATAACCGTCGCTCTTTCGACCGTGACATAGAAACCCTGTGTGAAGCACAACAATCTTTGTGTCTGATTCTTCTCGATATCGACCACTTTAAAAATTTCAACGACACCTATGGCCACTTGTTTGGCGATATGGTGCTTAAAGCGATCGCTCGCAAGCTGAAGTTAAGTTGCCGTGAAGGTATTTCTGCCTATCGATTTGGTGGTGAAGAGTTCGCGCTGATTGTGCCTAACAAGTCTTTGCGTATTGCTCGTCAACTCGCTGATACCAATCGTCGCTCTCTAGAAAAGCTGTCGATTAAAGATCGCCGCAGTGGTCAACAAGTCGGCAGTATCACTGCATCGTTTGGTGTCGCTGAACTTGAACCCGGCGAATCAGCTCAATCGCTGATTGAACGTGCTGATAAGCTACTTTATGAAGCGAAATCACTTGGCCGTAACCGAGTCATGCCTTTGTAAAACACACCAACAATGCTCTTATCGACATATTAGTCGGCTCGTATTGAGACTAGAAAGCCCCAAAGTTCATTATCTTCGGGGCTTTTTCTTTAGTTGTATAAATTACTTTAGCTAACTAGGATTCACCGTTAGATCTGGAAGCAATAATTCAAGCAGTAGTCTTCACCACTCTTTGCTCTGAACTCTTTATCTTCACTGCATGCCTTTGGTTTACCCTTTGCGTCACCTTGAATCAAACTGATCCAGTGGCGCATCGCTGCAATGGTCTCTTCACGCATTGTGGTTGTTGCTTCCATTGGTGATTGGCCAAACGTGGTGCATGATTCCAACTGAATATCATCAATTTCTACTAGCTCAATACAACCTGTCCCTTTGTGGCAACCAAACATCACCTCTAGGTGGCTGCCACTGCCATCTCGAAACAAGATAGAGTCTGGGTCGTTCTTCTCACCCATGTACGCTACAAACTGCTTAGGGTGCTTCAGACCGCTGTGCTGACCGTCTTTAAAGTAAGCCATAATATGGCGGTAATCGACTACGTAGCTAGTTACGTCTTGATGTGAGCCATTCTCTAGTGGGAATAGTCGATCAAGCAGCTGCTTTGCTTTCACTTGCTTTTCAGTTTGCTGATTAGCATTGATTGTCTCCACGGCAAAGACAGCTTCAGCGATAAATGGCTTTGATTGTTTTTGGATTTCTGTTTTATCGAATGTAAGCATATTCATAGTCTTTCCCTCTTGACCAGTCCGGTGATAACCACCGATTTCTACAGCAAAAATGTGTCCTAGAGCAATTATTCCAAACTAACGTTTAATTTATTTGTCATTTTGTGAATTGCTTAGTTTGTAGATTAGCGCTTTTTTACATACAATTTCACAACAAAAATTTTACAATGTGAATTTTACAAATATGGCCTTGTCAAAAAGTTTAGTTCGTCAGTCACATTTCCTAGGTACGAAAATACGTAACCTAAGAAAACGTAACCATTTAACGATGGAAGACCTGTCTGCGCGTTGTATTAGAATCGACCCAGAATGTGCTCCTTCCGTTTCTTACCTTTCAATGATTGAACGTGGAAAGCGGGTTCCGAGCATCGATATGCTGGAAGTGATTGCACAGGTCTTTCAGAAGAATCCGACGTGGTTCCTCGACGACGAATCTGAACAACAAGCCATTGCTCCTGATAAGGGGAATCGTGGTGGGATAAGTGGCATGGCGCTCGAGCCGAGCTTCCTATTCTCAAACGACATCCTGCAAATTGCGATTCCTGAGATGCTGTCACAAACGGGCATTTCAGGCCGCCAGTTTGCGCACCTCTTGATTCGAGCACACCAAGAGAGCAACCAGAACCACTTCCCTGACCTTGAGCGCGCTGCGGAAGAGGTAGGCTTAAAACGTCTTAACCTCAGCGTAGAAGACCTGATAGACATCGCTAGAAGCCTAGGAATCAACATCCGCTGGGTGACGCGCACGCCGCAAGACGTCGTCGATGAGCTCGGAATTAACGCTAAGCAGTTAGTGACCTCCTTCTTTGAGCCTCCCGGTACTATCTTCTTAAACGAGATTCTTAAAGAGTATCCAACTCGTCTGAAATACGACCTTTCGGTTTATATCGGTCATTGCATTCTGCACAGCAAAGAAGGCCTAAAGAGTGTGTTGTCGGTCGGTAACAACAACACGTGGGACGACAACCAGGTATCAGGCTCTTCACAGCTCAACTCCCAAGATATTCTTCAAGCATGGCGAGACTTTGAATCCAGCTTCTTTGCTGGCGCACTTCTGTGCCCGAAAGTCCCGTTTAGGCAGCTACTTGACCGCACTGGTTACGAAATCGACGTTCACAAAAGAGCAGGGGTTTCCCCCTCTGTTGCGATGCGTCGAATGACTGTAGTATCGCCCTACCCTCACTGGCACTACTTTGATGCTTATGGGCCGGGGAAACTCAAGGCGGTATATCGCGGGAACGGGATTCCGCTACCTTGGGGAAATATGAGAACGGTCGCTGACCCATGTCAACATTGGGCTGTGTTCCGTCGATTATCCGAACCTCGAGCGGGAAGCTCGGCTCAAATCTCCATTTTGAACGTGGGTGATGAGCCAAGAATCTACTGCTGTGAATCCATCAATATGACGGATCCTGCGGGTAACAATCGTGTGTTGTGTGCTGGTATAGATCTCAACCCTGCAATTGATGCTCAAGGCGGTAATTCAAGAGACATAGCAGAGCAGCTTAAAGCGTCATGCGTTAACAATGGTGGCTCTGTGGCAATTCCGCGTAACATCAAAAAAGATCTCACGACAATAGCCAAGATTCTAAATATAAATTGGATTGAACGTGGGATTGAGACAGAGGCGAGGCTTATCTGCTCCAGAGGTGGAGAATGCCCACGCCAACCAAGCTGTTACTCTAAGTGTGGTGAGTAAAAAAGTAATAACAAAAAATAGAACCTAAATTTCAGGCAAAAAAAAACCAATCACAATAAGGGTGATTGGTCATATATTTTGTGTGAACAAAAAAGGTTCACTAACAACGTCAGTTGGCTAGGTGACCCTCGGCTTAAGAAGGGTCACCATTACTAATGCAGCATGCGTGCCAACTTTTAAAACACGTATTTACTACGCATCTGGACACGTATTGGCCGGATATCCTTGTTTGTTTTGCAAACTGGAATTGCAAATTGCAAAATTCAACAAAAACGCTAGTGATTATGTTATTATTAATGAATAATTAAAGATTCATTACCCTTCCCAAAAATGTCATATTTCCCTTAGATTCAATCACTTTAAACAGCAATAAACCTCCCCTAGCTTACTCAAGCTATACGGTTACTCAACATAAACAACACCCTAAACAACGCCCATAAAAAAACGCGAACATTGAGATTCAATATTCGCGCTTATTCGATTTCTATGACAGAAAGAACTTAACCCACGAGACGCCTTTTTATAAAGCGACTCATGTTCGTTGCTCTTTCAATATCTCAGAAAAGATTACTTCTGAGGAGCTGGCTTAGAACGGCTTCGAGACGGTTTGTTTGTCGAAGGTTTGTTGCTTATCGGCTTATTTGACGACTTGCTTGGGCCGTAGCTACCGCCGTAACCAGACTTCTTAGGTTTGCCTGCAGGTTTACCCGCGTTGTTTGGCTTACCAGTACCGTTAGATTTACCCGCACCGCTTGGTTTGCTCAGAGTGTTCTGAGCACCTGCGTTATTTGCAGCAGGTTTATTGCCCGCACTACCGCGTTTAAAGTTGCTGCCGTTGTTTCTTACTGATTTATCTTCAGTTGTCGCAGCTGAGTTGTTTTCAGCAGGTTTCTTACCAGATGTCGGCTTACGCTTTGGAGCCGAACCATTACCAGCTACATGACGCTTGTTCTTACCTGCTGGCTTGTGCCCGCGAGCGTTATCACCAGAGCGTTGACCATCAGCATGTTCACGTGGCTGTTTTGCTTTCTTCGGTTTCTTAGGCTTGATTGGACGTGAATCCAAGCGAGACTCAGGTAACTTATTTACTGGAGAGAAACCTTCCAGTTCACGACGCTCTAGCACTTGTTGAATCAGGCGTTCAATACCGAACAGCTCACCCACTTCATCAGCACAAACCAATGAAATCGCTTTACCTACTTCACCTGCACGGCCAGTACGACCGATACGGTGTACATAGTCTTCTGATACATGAGGAAGATCGAAGTTAACTACTTGAGGCAGTTGCGGGATATCGATACCACGAGCGGCGATATCAGTTGCAACAAGTACTCGTACCTTACCTGTTTTGAAGTTCTCTAAGGCTTTAGTACGTGCACCTTGGCTCTTGTTACCATGGATAGGTGCAGCAGTGATGTCTTGCTCTTCAAGGAAGCGAGCAAGCTTGTTCGCACCGTGTTTCGTCTTGCTGAACACCAACACTTGTTGCCAATCGTTATCTTTGATTAGCTTCGCTAGCATTGCGCTCTTTTTCTTTTTGTCTACTGGGTAGATGCTTTGCTCAACCGTTTTTGCCGTTGAGTTTGCAGGGCTTACTGAAATCTCAACAGGATTGTTCACCAAGCCTTTCGCTAAGCTGCGGATATCATCAGAGAACGTCGCTGAGAACAGTAGGTTCTGACGCTTCTTAGGCAAGAAAGCTAAGATCTTACGAATATCGCGGATGAAACCCATGTCTAGCATGCGGTCCGCTTCATCTAGCACTAGGATTTCTAGTTGGTCAAAACGCACTGCATTTTGGTTGTATAGGTCAAGTAGACGACCAGGTGTTGCCACCAACACGTCACTACCTTTACGCAGTTTTTGCATCTGAGGGTTAATCTTCACACCACCAAACACTACCGTCGAAGTCAGCGGTAAGTTAATACCGTACTTCACTACGCTGCCATTCACTTGCGCAGCAAGCTCACGAGTTGGCGTTAGCACGAGCGCACGAACTTGGTTCTGACGTACGCGAGTACCTTTCGATAACATTTCAAGAATAGGTAGCGTGAAGCCTGCAGTTTTACCTGTACCTGTTTGAGCAGCGGCCATAACATCTTTGCCCGTTAGGACAGCTGGCACGGCTTTCTCTTGTATTGGTGATGGCTTATCGTAACCTTGTGCTTCAATAGCTTTAAGGATCGGTTCAGAAAGGCCAAGGGAGGTAAAACTCATAGATTATTTTCTCAGTTGAATAACATTTAGTATGAGCAACACGTTAAAAAGTGCGTTGCTTCAGCTTTTGCTCATCAAATACATTGATACGGAGCAAAGCGCGGTATTCTGAGGCTTTTCCCCCCATTCAGCAACTAAATTCTAATCGCAGCTAAAATTCAACCTAGATAACTTGTCGCTTCTGTTCGTACATTTTTTCATCAGCGGCTTTCAAGAGCGCATCGACATCATTGTAGTTACTATTGTGAATAACCCAACCCACACTGATTCTGAGATAAATAGAGTGCGCTTCGTACACAACTGGCGCCGAGCATATCGCCTTTCGTAGTTTAGTCACGATTGAAGATACGTGTTGATCATCGATAATGCGTGGCAACAAGACCAAGAACTCATCACCGCCTATCCTTGCAACGATATCTGAAACACGCAGCTCACTTCTTATGCGGTTAGCACACTCGATCAATACCTGATCGCCTGCCGCGTGACCATAAGTGTCGTTGATTGCTTTAAACCCATCGAGGTCGATATTTACAACAGCAAAGGTTCTCGCTCTCTGTTTTTGAGTGGTTTTGAAGGCCTGCTTGAGGCTATACATGAAGTATCGACGATTCGGTAACATCGTTAGCTCATCATGCATAGAGCGGCTATCTGCAATCCGGTACAGACGATAAATAGTAAAGAAGGCAAACGCCAACACTAATATAATGGAGTAGCCTACCAGCCTTACCGCTTGGATTCGATACCAAGGCTCATCCATCAATACATGTTCGTTACCGGAGAGAGCAAGGTACCAACCCCCGTATGGGAAACTCACCTGTTCAGTGGCGAACGCATTATCGAACACATCCTGAGTGCCATAAAAGACAGCGCCATCTTTCCCTGAACTGTTTGCACCACGAATTGCTAATTCATACTTGTTCTCTATCTTGCCGATTCCAACATCTTCAAACAGCTCATCTAAACCGATAACAGCACTGGAGACACCCCAGTAATCTTGATTGAAAGGCGGGTCTCGGAAGATCGGAGTGCGTGCAATGAGGGCTTGTCCACCTTGAAACAGCTCAAAAGGACCGGCAATAAAGGTGTTGCCAAGATTACGGGCTATCTCAACAGACTCCCATTGATTTGGGTGATCACGATAATTAATACCGAGAATCTGCTCATTACCTTCCATCGGGTAAACAAAGTTTAGAATGTCGTCTTTGGCGAGTCCGATAAGTCGAATATGGAAGCCATCTTGAATGATATTCTCAGCAATCTTATCCCAATTTTTCACCTCACCATCGGGGTTGATGGTCACTAAGGTCGAGAAATTATTGAGGATATACATATCTGACACGATCGCGGCTTCAATCCGAGAACGAATAATGGATAGTTGCTTTTTTGCCTCTGAATACGATTCGTTTTTAAGAAAAGTTAATTGCTTGGCATGAAAGAACTCAATTGCGCTTACTATCGCAAGGAAAAAAAGAAAAGATACTACTCTGGCAGACCACTGCTTGCTAGAACCACTTGGCATTTACGAACCTCTAACACTATTGTTCTATATACTGCCTTATAACGGCTCATTTCTGGCTTATTGCCCCAGTATGCCGCTAAGTCATTAAAAATCCATACTGACGTCGACTATCTATCAAATATTGAGTGATCCATCACTTCAAACTTCTTTACTAAACGAATGGTTTAATCAAAAAGGGTTAGTGAACCTTATAAAGCTTACATTGTATTGACTCACGCTTACATTGAAGGATTCATCAATGTTATTTTACATAGACTAATAATCAGCTTGGTACCTCACGACATGAAGTTAAAAACTATCACACTGTGTACATTGCTATCAGCCTCGGTTGCCGTTCACGCACAAGAAAACGTTCAAGCGCCAACCGCAGTGAACGTTCAATCCCAAGCAGATTCGCTCAATTCTCAAGAACAATCTTTCAAGCAATCTGCAGACCTAATTCGCACCACCTACGAAAGCCAGCTTTACACCCTGCCTGCATTCAAAGAAGGTCACTACGGGCTGCGCATGTATCGTCAAACATTAGACGATAAGTATTCAGCGGCGGTGTGGAGCGACATGGCTCGAGTGGCAAGCAAGCTCAGCACCCTGTCGAATGACGTTCAAACCATGGAACAAATCGTACTCTACTCAGAGAAGCGAGTTGCATCTTATATTGGTGATAACGATGAGCGCAGTATTCGACGCTACAACATCACCAAGCACATGCCTGAATACCTTTACCTTGGTGTTGACCTTCTAGGCTCTATGGCTCGTGCTAACGAATACGGTTTAGAACACAAGAACGATGCCAAGCTACGCGAAATCATTCGTCGCTATGACTTCTCACGATACGTGACCAATGAAGACATGGTGAAAGCGTGGGCCGCTCAATTAGCGAATCAGGTTTACTGGTTGCGCCAACTGGGTGAGCAGGATGTCGTTGATGAGTTTGTCGATACCTTCAAAAAAGCGTATCCAGACGATAAAGACAAAAAACTCTCAAGCCAGCAATTCGGCAATAAGATCTATGGTATGACACACGTCATCTTCGGCGACTCAGAATATTACCAACATCAAGTAAGCGAACAAGACCATCAATGGATCTACGATTACTTTAGAGAAAACATCGATACGATTCTGCTGCGTGCGAAAGAAGATGTGATTGCTGAGGTTGGATTAACCTTCTTATTGGCAGGTTTAGAAGATGACCCAGTTCTAGAGAAAACTCGACTCGCGATTCAAGCTTCAATCGATGAGAAACAAGGCATGATCCCTTCAATTACTGGCGATTTTGACCTTGAGTACGGTGAACACCGCAACGTATTAGCAATCATGCTACTCGATTGGCAGCAAGTGAATGAAGCGCCGACTTATGAAGGCAACCCTAAGGTGTTTACTAACATCCCTTACGGACTCATTAAAAACCAACCACCGAAGAACTAGCAACATACCTAGCCTAGGTTCATCATAGAACCCAAAAAGCCTCATACCTTTCAAGGCTGCGGCTTTTTGCTGTTTACTACGTCAGTACTCGTATCAAAAGTTGTTAATATCAAAACCTGCGTAAAGATAAAAACAAAGACGACATCAAGCTCCTGACACGGCTTTGTTCATCACTATCGTAAAATCCCCTTCTGCGTAGCCCTCCGTTAAAGAGACATCATCGCAGAGCGTTTTACAGAAACGATAGACACCTTGAGGGTGATAACTCATCAAGGTATTACGCGAAGGATACTGGCTTGAGTTGAGAAGATTAAAAATCACCGTCTGATTCGCCAGTTCATACATGCGAGTAATCATGTTTGTCAGATAATCAGAATCACGAGAGATGTAGTTCAGTGAACCACTAGCGATGACAATGTCGTGCGCCTCAAGGTTCATTTTGCTCATATCACCCGCCAAAAACTGACAACGATCTTCTGTGTAGTTTTGCTTCGCCTTCTTAAGAAAGCCTGCGTGTTGGTCAACGCCGGTATAAGATTGAATACGATAGATGCTGTCGAGCAGTTCAAACAGCTCGCCATAGCCGCAACCCAAATCTAAAACACTCTTCTTTTCGAAGTCCGCCGCACGAGCGATTACTTCAAAGCGACACAATTGACTCTCTTCGCTAGTCCAACCTAAAGCTTTAGCCTTGTCGCCATTCGAGCGGTTAGTCTGTTTTCGATGATAGCGATACACCTTCCAACGATCGAGCCAGTGCATTAAGAGAAATCCACCCACACTTCACGACCACCAGCCAGCTCTTGGTTATGGTATTGCCATTGATATTGCGCGAGCAGCTTTTCGGTGAGCTCTAACCCTAGACCAAAGCCCAAATGATTGTCTTCTATCGTGCCGTCAGTGTTGTGATTAACAATGGTGACTTTCGAGCCTACCTGAACGATACCCACGGTACCGCTTCCTGTGTGTTGGAAAGCATTGCGAATCAAATTGGTCAGCACGATGCGAGTGAGTCCGACTGGCAACTGGCATTGTGTATCGTCGCTTTCAAGGTTCACAGCCACGGCTTTGCCATTCAATAGATAGCTTAAATCGTGGTTTATTTGTTGCAGCAGTTCGCCGAGATGTACGTTTTCCAGAGGCAGATCTTTGTCTTGTTGTCGGGTAAGCCACAACAAGGTTTCTGTCAGGGCTGTCATGGTGAAACCCGCGCGCTTGATTCGGTCTATCACTTCAAGCTGCTTTTCTGGGCTCTTACCCTTTTGAATCAGCTTCTCTAGCAGTTCACTATTTGTTCTTGTGACCGCAATAGGAGTACGTAATTCGTGGCTCGCGTAACCCAAAAATTTCTGCTCTCGTTCTAAGCTGTTTTGAACCGAACTCAAACTATCACGAATGATGTTAGCCAAGGTGTTCAGTTCACTGAAGTGAAAATCAGGTGTCGGTTCATTGAGGTTATCTTTATCTAGCGATTTGGCCCAGTTCTTTAGCTGCTCAACAGGCGATGCCACCTTACGTAACACCAAAACCAAGATAACGAAAAACAATACAATCGCACCCAGTGCGGTCAAAAGAATCGTGATAAAGTGCGGAAGCCCTTCATCATTAATGAAAGGGTCATGTTTTTGAGCAAACACCGCAGAAACATAACGAACCTCATTACCTTTCATCACCTTCATGGCGAAATAGCCTTTCTCGGGAGGTGAAAATATAGATTTGCCAATGATTATTTTGGTCATGCGGTTAAATTGCAGTTCGCTCTGGTTAAGGTTGTTCTGAATGCTTTGTGGCAAGTCGGTCCATTGGGTCGCCACCGTAAATTCTTGATTGGTCATAGGCTTACCCGGCTTTACCGCATCTTGTTGCGCTTGGGCAATCATAGAGCCACGCATAGCGATATCCATCCCAGAGACAAAGTAATTTACGCTCAAGGCAGAAAGAACCAGAATCGTCGTCACACCTGTAACCAGAATCGCCAATAAAACGTAGATCCTTAGACTTGGTCTGATCTTCATTCTTGTCGTAACTCCTTAATCGCAAAGCCTTTGCCCGCAATGGTGTGCAGCAGCTTATTGTCTTGTTCAGCATCGACTTGTTTACGCAGATTGAAGATATGCACTTTTAAGCTATTACTGTCTGGTTGATCGTCGCCCCACACGCCCTGCATGATGGTCTCGCGAGAAACAGGATCAGGGCTAGAACGCATCAAGATTTCCAGTATTTTGAGTGCGGTAGGCGAAAGCTTTAAAGGGGAATTATCGCGATAGGCTTGATGCTGTTTGAGATCGATTTCCAAATCGCTTACCGACAAGCGGCGAACCTGACCACTGCGTCGCTTCGCCAACACTTGCACTCGAACAATCAACTCTTCCATTGCAAAAGGTTTCACCAGGTAATCATCGGCCCCTTTTGAAAAGCCTGTCAGCTTATCATCAAGCGTATCACGTGCAGTGAGCATCAAAACGGGTGTATCAATGCCCTGCGCTCTGAGATTCTCACATACCTGCAAGCCGTTCATTTTAGGCAAATTGAGATCGAGAATTACCGCGTCATATCGGTTTGCTTCGATGAGGTTGAGTCCAGCTAAACCATTCGCTGCATGATCGCACTGGATATCTTCTAAATCGAGGTAATCAATAACCGCAGTGGCTAAATCGAGGTCGTCTTCAACCAAAAGCAATTGAAGCTTATCTGTGAATTTATTAGTGACGGATTCTGCCATCGTGACGACCTCTATTGTTAGTTGTAGTGTAGCTTTATAGTGATCTTTAATATCTTGTTCGGTAATGAACCTAGACCGAAGTTGCTGAGCCTCGCTCGGCAATCATCAGCCTAGATATCATTAGCTTAGCCATTGTTAAGCTGTTTGTTCAATGCCTTTGACGCGATTTGTGATTTTAAGAATCAGAGACTTAATCTCACACTGAATCATTAACAATGCTGGCGTTAGAATCAGTGTAATAAACGTCGCAAACAAAATACCGTAGCCTAGCGCCGCTGCCGCAGGGATCAGGAACTGAGCCTGCAGAGACGTTTCACTTAATAGTGGCGTCAAACCTGCGAACGTGGTGACCGATGTGAGTAACACGGCTCTTAGTCGACCAGAACACGCTTCAACAATCGCATCGTGAACCGACTTACCTTTCTCTTTGATTAGCTCGTTAAAACGAGAAACCAACAACAAGCTGTCGTTCACCACCACACCGCTCAACGCAAGGATACCGTTTAACGATAGGATACTGATTGTTAAGTCATTCCACCAGTGCCCTAAGATTGCCCCAACAATGCCAAATGGAATCGCTGTCATGATGATCACAGGTTGAATGTAAGACTTCAGCGGGATAGCAAGCAGCGTATAAATCGCTATCATGGCAAGTATGAACATACTCATCATTGAACTAGCCGTCTCTTCTTGTTCTTCCGTTTCGCCAGCAAAGTCGACCGTTAATCCCGGGTATTGCGCTTCTAAATCGGGTACTAATGTGTCTTGCAACTGATGAACAAGCTCAGCAGGTGCAACCACGTCTTTATCTAATACTGCACTGATGTACACCGCTCGTTGGCTATCAATACGTGTGATCTCTGATACTTGGTAATCAGAATATACTTCAGCAACGGTGCTCAAAGGCACCACGGTACCGTCGTTGGTTCTCACGCTCGATTGCTTGATATCCGCAATGGTTTGGCGATCCGATTCTGGGTAGCGCACTCGAACTTTTACCTCATCCTTACCACGTTGGAACTGCTGAACAATATCACCACCAAACGCTTGCAATACTTGCTGTGAAAGACTTGCAGTATCAAAGCCTAACGCACGGCCTTGCTGTGTTAATTCAAAACGATACTGAGGCTCACCAAGATCCAAGTTATGGTCAATACCACTCACACCTTCAATCGCTTGCAGCTTGGTTAAGAACTCATTACCCGCCGCAGTCACTGATTCTTCGTTCCACGCTTTCAATTCTACTTTGAAGTTGTCGACCATCTCCATTTTAGACAAGACTTTGAGCTTCTTAACCCCTTCCATCTGGCCCACAGTCTCTTGCCAAGCATCAGCAAACTCATTCGATGTGTAGACACTGTCGCTGTCCAATTCAATTTTAACTTGACCAGAGTCATCAGCATCCGCGATAACTTGAAGACTCAGCAGTTCAGATGCTTCATCTTGAGCACCGTATTGCGCTCTCAGAGTTTCATCCGTTTGGGTTGCCGCCGCTTCAAGCACCAACAAGTTTTGTTGTGTTTGACCAAAGCTCGCATCGTTTTGCATCGACATATCGGCAGTTACCGTATCGCCCGGCATATCAGGGAAGAACGCTACACGAACCGCCCCCGTCATTGGTAACCCAGCAACTAAAATAAGCAATGACAAGAAAACCATCACTACCGCATAACGCAGTTTCAACGCCCATTCAATTACGGGGCAGTAGATACGCTTATTAAACCAACCTAGCCCAGTATCGGCAGCATGTTGAACGCGAGCCCACAGCCCCTTCTTCTCACTACGCTTAGTATTAATATGAGCAAGGTGCGATGGCAGAATGAACTTAGACTCAACTAAAGACAGCAACAAACAGATAATCACGACCGTGCCGAATTGAGCGTAAATTTGCCCCATTTTACCGTCAACATTCGCTAACGCTAAGAAGGCAACAACTGTCGTTAACACACCAAATATAGTTGGTGATGCCACCTTCATGGTGCCTCGTATAGTACTGCCTATCGAATCGCCTTCTTCTTTGCGCGTGGAATAGATACTTTCCCCAACCACCACCGCATCATCGACTACTATCCCGAGCGCCATAATGAAACCAAAGGTGGTCATTTCATTGATGGTTAACCCCATGAAAGTATCTGTCATGAAGAACATGGTGCCAAAAAAGACAAACGGTAAGCCAGCTGCTACCCAGAAAGCGACACGCACGTTTAAGAATACCGCTAACACCATGAACACCAATGCAATACCGGTGAGCGCGTTCTTCATCAATAGGCTTAAGCGGTCTTTGATCATGGTACTTTTGTCGTACCAAGTTTCGATTTCGACATCGCTCGGCAGCATGTTGCTGTTTTCCCAGCGTTCTACCACTTTCTCTGCTTGTTCAACAATGCTGACGACGTCTCCGTATTCATCCATCACGATCTGAATTGCCATCGCATTCTGTTGGTTATAACGAGAAAGCATGAAGGTATCATCAGCAAACATGTCTTCAACGTTGGCAATGTCACCCAAGGTAATTTGCGTACCATCAGTCGTCGTCATCACCGGAATCGCGTTGAAATCTTGGATCTCATACGCCTGTTCAGAAACCTTCAAACGAACCGTTTTTTCGCCATTACGAAGGCTCGTCGAGATAGCCGCAGAAGATTCCGCATTGATCGCTTCAGAAACGTCAGTCAGTGTTAAGCCGTATGCCTGTAGCTTGTTCTCATCAACCTCAACTGAGATCATAGGGTCAGCCTTAGCCTTGATTTCCAAATCACGAATTGATGACTGGCTCAATAGATCTGATTTCAATTGCTCGGCTAAGCTTTGAAGCGTTGCTCGGTCTGCGTCACCATAGATCTGCACCCATAAGGCATGATCTTGCATGCGAGCTTTATCAATCACAGGATTATCAGCGCCAGAAGGCAGGTTATTGATCGCATCAACCTTAGTTTTAACGTCAGTTAACAGGGTATCAAGATCATAGGTGCTCGTTTTTTCAATCGAAACATGGCTACCATTCGCATCAGAAGTTGACGTAATACGCTTAATGCCCGGTACGGTTTCTAACGCATCTTCAATCTTAATCGCTAGGCCTTCTTCCGCCTGAATAGGGTCACCACTGTCATAGGTCACAGACACTGTCACCACATCGGGTTCAAGGCTTGGAAATGCTTCTTTACGCAATGAGTTCAGTGATAACAGGCCTATGATGATCACGCCCACTAACAACAAATTCGCTGCTACAGAGTTATTCGCGAACCATGCGATTGCGCCAGTGTGTGGTTTAGTTGGCTTCTGGTTACTGTCCGCTTGGTTATTCGGTTTCAACTCATGAGACATGACTACCCCTCCGCCTTAGCCAGAACGACCATGCCCGCTTTAAAGCTACTTAACGGACGCTTAACCACTTGAACACCGTCACCAATTTCCAAGTTCAATTTGGTAGGATCGATGTAAATAAAACCACCCTTTTCAAATTCAACATTCGCGTTTGATTTAGAAAGCAGACCGTTGTCATCCACAAACCACAGGTCACCTTGTTGCGAAAGTGCAGAAGCCGGAAGCTCCCACAATTGAGTTATTTGCTTACCCGAGATCGTCGCTTGCACGAACGTGCCTGGATAAAGATCTTTCTCTTGCTCCAAAGGGTTATCGACTTTCACGATCAATGAGCGCTGACGCGTATCTTGTTGTAAGTGCTGCTCAACACGCTCGACATAACCTTGCCATTGGAATTGACCGTCAGAACTCGATAGAGTCACTGGCCACGGCTGCTCTTTCAGTTGGGTGTTATCGCTGTTGGGTAGGCTCAACCATTGGCTTTCAGAAAGGGGGACAGAAACTTCAACCTCATCAACGCTGTATAACGTGGCTATCTGAGCGCCCGTTTGTGCGTAGCTTCCCGGTTGAACATCACGGCTCACGACCAACGAATCAAAAGGGGCAACCAAGGTTGTTTTTTCGAGGTCTTGCTCAGCCTTCACCAATTCAAGCTTGGCGTTCTCCAAGGCTGCTGTTACTTGTGCCAGTTGTGGTTCGCGTAATACTAAAGGTGAATCCGGCTCGCCAGACAAACCAGAGCGTTGCCATTCAGACTTAGCTTGTTCGCCTTGTCTCTGCTCTTCCAACAAATCCAGTTGAGCTTGAGCCACATTTGCCTTCGCTTGGGTTACCGCTTGTTGGTAACTGGTCGAATCGATATTAGCGATCACTTCACCTTGGCCAATCACTTGCCCAGTTTCAAACTGCGAGCTGATCGTTTCTACTCGGCCACCAACTTCCGTCGAAAACATCAATTCGTAACGCGACTTCGCTTCCCCGTAACCCACCACTTCTGCTTGGTAGTCACCGAGAGTGGCAAGTACCACAGACACTTGCTGTTGTTGTGAAGCAGGTAAGGTCGTCGTATCAATAGACTTGGTTTGAATAGGCGTAGCTTGAGGTTCTGAAACCGTTAGTTCATTCGTCTTTTGAGGAGCAGGAGCCACTTGTGAATCGTTGTAAGCAAGGGCAGCAAAAATGCTTGAACCAGCCACTAAGGTGATTGCAATTGTGATGGTGTTCAGTTTCATGAAGATACTCCCAAGCCCAGAGCTAGGCCTAAATCAATTCGGTTTACGAGACGGTTATAAATGGTTTGTGTTAACTGCGCTTCAAGGTCATAGGTTTGCTGCTGAACAGTAAGTAGATCAAAAATGTCGACCAAACCCTGACGGTATTTCTCTTCATAGCTAGTGAAGCTGCGTTGTGCGCTTACCAAGGCGTTCGTTAGGTGTTGCTGTTGAAGCGTTAATGAGGACTCTTGCCCCATTGCATTTTCCACTTCATTCACCGCATTGAGCAGTGTCTCTTGGTAAGCCCAGTAGCTGGTTTCTGTGGTTAGGTCAGCAATTTCTGCCTGTGCTTTTAGCTTGCCACCTTGAAACAGTGGTGCTGACACTTGGCCAAGCGCACTCCACAAAGGTCCGGTAAGCAGCGCTTCGCTCGGAGAATCCGCCATATCGGTTAGGCTGGCAGATAAGCTGATCGACGGCAGCATCGCTTTGTACGCCGCGTCAGCACGCAATGTTTCTGCTTCGATATTGAAGAAAGCCGCTTGAAGATCGGGTCGACCTGCTAGATCTTGTGTCGGCATATTGTCTAGTGGATTAATGATGGTTGGAAACGAACCTAGCTCAGCAAGGGATAGCTCATCAGATTCACCACTCCACTGACCCGTTAATAAAACCAATTCACGTCGGCTTTGTGCAAGCTGCTCACGGTAATCAGCTAAGGTTGCTTGAGTCGATGCGCTGCTCGTTTTTGCATTATCTAGATCTTCAAGGCTACCTAGCCCTGCGCGATAACGTTCTAAAACAAGTTCTTCATTGTTTTCTAGAATCACCAAACGTTGCGATTCGATATCGACAAGCTGTTGCTTCAAACTGATATCAAGCCAACCTCTCATCACACTCGCGATCAAAAGATCTTGAGCGCCCTGAAGGTTAGCCTGAGACGTCGCAATGTCTTTCAAAGCGGCGTTGTTTGTGTCTGCAAGCTTCTGCCATAGATCGAGCTCCCAACCAACCGTGACATCAGTGGTGTAGGTTTCAGTCGTGCTTGAGCCGTCAGTGCCTTCGTCAGCTTGACCAGAAAAGCTCGCATCGACAGTTGGTAAGCGATCACCTGAAGTTACACCTTGCAGCGCATAAGCTATTTTGAGTGCTGTAATGCTTTGTTGGATGCTTGGGCTGTTCTGCAGAGCGCGCTCGATATAGAGGTCGAGCTCCGGTGCATTCACTAAATCGGTAAGTTGTACGTTCTCTGCGTCTAGATCTTGTTGAGTAGAAGCCTGTTGAATCAGCTCTGCGAGTAAGCTTTGTTGTGTCTGATTAGTGCTTTGCTCAGCGAGTGAAACATAGTCGGCCTGACTGGTTGTCGTGCAACCCATCAATCCGATTAGAGCAAGTGAAATAAGGGAATGTTTTAAAGGAAGATTCAATTTCATCTTCTTGTCTCCTGTAAGAATGGAGACAAGATAACGAGCTGGGGGTTAAGAGAGGGTTAAGGCGAACGTTAACCCCAAAAGAAAATACAAAAAGCGTACGTTTAAACTTCAGCTTTACGCTTCTGACTTGCTTGAAAAGAGCCCACCGATTTTATAACCGATCGCATAGCAAACCACGGCGACAGTAACAAACACCAATGCCGAGAAGAAATACGCTACAGACGCTGCGACACCAGCCCCCCACACCACGCTGAACACCAAACCGAGATAAGCCTCTTTTGGCCACTGGTCGATAGGAAACTGAGCGCCGCCAGCAATTAGGTAAACCATCGAAAACAAGCCAATGAAGGTAACAATAAGACCGATGAGAACGCGAATGTTCATGGAGAGACCCTTGATTAATTTAGCTTGGTTGCCATTGTTCCTAATCGAAAGCGGATATGCTTAGTCGGAACCGAATATTCTCAATCGAAATCGAATGTTATTAATCGCAACCTGATGATATTCAAGTATATCGGATAAAAGGAACTGGCTCTATTACTCTTCCGAGTGAGCTTTTACTCACTATAGACAAATCACAGTCGACGGCCAAAACCCGATTTCGCCTGATTAACAGGCACAAAAAAGCGGACACCCTTCTTACGTTAACTCCGTAAGCAAAGTGTCCGCTTTAACTGAATCTAGCTTAAAGCAGGATGAAAATACCCGCTAAGCATGCACTCATTAGGTTTGCTAGCGTACCAGCAGCTACAGCCTTCAAACCTAAGTTTGCAACTTCAGCACGGCGCTCTGGTGCCATAACACCGATTGAACCTAACTGAATTGCGATAGAACCAATGTTAGCAAAGCCACACAGAGCAAAAGTCACGATTACTTGGCTGTGTTCAGATAGTAGCGCTTTGTTCTCAACGAAGTCGATGAAAGCAACAAACTCGTTCATAACGATCTTCTGACCGATGTAAGAACCTGCCATCAATACTTCATCACTTGGGATACCGATTAGCCATGCAAGAGGCGAGAACAGGTAACCGAAGATAGCTTGCAGCGTAATACCCGCAAAACCGAACGTTTCACCTAGGCTTTCTAGGCCAGTGTTGACCATCGCAATCACACTCACGAAGGCAACCAACATAGTACCAACCGCTACCGCAACCTTCATACCGTTCATCGCGCCGCTTGCCAATGCATCAATCACGTTGCTTTGGTCAGCTTTATCTAGTTCGATATGGTCGTAATCACTTGGTGTGCTGCGCTCAGGAACGATGATCTTCGCCATTAACAGACTGCCCGGAGCCGCCATAAAGCTTGCAGCGATAAGGTATTTAAGCTCAACACCGAGGCCAGCATAACCACCAAGTACACTACCCGCTACCGACGCCATACCACCGGCCATTACAGCAAACAGTTCCGAACGAGTCATAGACTTTAAAAAGGGACGAATTAGAAGAGGAGACTCACCCTGAGAAAGGAAGATATTACCTGTAGCAACCAGAGATTCAGCTTTACTTGTACCCAGCAGTTTTTGCACCGCTCCGCCCAAGATTTGAATCACTTTTTGCATAACGCCTAAGTAATAAAGCGCAGAAATCAAAGCACTGAAGAAGATAATGATTGGAAGCACGCGAACCGCGAAAATGAAGCCTTCAGTAGCAAGGTCACCGAAAAGGAATGCGATACCAACGTCTGCAAAACCAAGCAGGCTAGAAACACCATTACTTAGGCTTGTTAGCGCCAATTGTCCCCATGGGAAATACAATACTAAGGCTGCAAATCCGATTTGAAGTAATAGTGCACGAGAGACCGTTTTCCAGTTAATTGAAGAACGACTTTCAGATAGCAGGTACGCGCAAGCAATCAGTGCAAGAACACCGACAAAACCAAATAGAATATTCATAATGTGTCCTAGTAATCCTTAAAGAGTGAACATGAGCCAAGCAAATGACATCAAAGGAACAGGACAAAGAACCGCAAGCAAAACGCTACGCGATGAAGGAGCTAACAGGGTTAGCGAATGTAACAACGAGTTGTTCATGTAAAAAATCACCTTATACAAGCAGTGGAACGTAGCTGGTCCGGTCCGTGGGGTCATTCACATATCCATGTGACGGCTTGTATTGGCTAAGCACCGGCTTAAAACCGGAAGAGAAGTATAAACAGTTAAGTGAGACTTTCATCACATTTTTTGACGCAAACGATCGCGCGGTCAAGGATTAAGCAAAATGTATTGTTTGTCGTCATTTTCGTGCTTCAAAACTGTAAACAATCTGTAGGGAGTTGAATTTGTAATGTTAAGTCTTTAAGTGTGTGAGCGTAATCACTCGGTTAATTCTGTGTGATTCTTACTGCTTTTCTGTGCTCTGCCTCATTTCCCGAGACTTCAAGATTCATCTTAAGTTTAGATGCGTATATACTTTGTGTGATCTCACCAAATAATTATCTATAAAATACCAATAGAGCTGATTAGATATAACAGCCATCGAGACTAAGAGAGGAAACACGTGAAGAAAATGGAAGCTCCGCACGACATGAACAATGGAGCTAGATTCAAAACAAATAGACACGGCTATGTGACAGTAGTTGAATATTATAATACCTATACTGTTATTGTCGCGTTCGAAAATACCGGAAATATCCGCGCTATCAGTGCGGCGAAATTACGTACAGGTCAACTCACCGATCGTTCTGTTGCGCCTGAATCAATTATGATTGGTGAAAAGGTTGAATCGGTTAAACACGGGATATTAACCATTACTCAAGTTGAATCTGAAAATATTGTCGTCCTGACCAATGCCAATAACGAAGAAATTAGAATGTTATTGCCTGCCGTACAGAAAATGAAAGATAAAACTGAAGAAGTCGACAGTGAAAATATTGCCTCGCCAAAACCAACCTCTCTTAGCCAACTGACTAAAAGAAATAAAAAGACCAAAGACGTTAATAGCATGCTTAAGAAAATGCTTACTGACTACGGTCGATACGATTAATTCTCTGTTTTCAACAATAAAGCCTCTATAGATTTATATTCTAATATAAAAACTAGTTAAGCCTGCCTTTCTCAATAAAATACGTTGCATATTCGAGTGAAAAGTTAAATTTGATCAAAGTCTCACTCTGGATCTTTACTACAAATTAACGAGATCTCCATCACAATCTCATTTTAGTTTTGTGATGGGGATCTTATTGAAATCTGAATACTTCCATTACTATGCTCTCACACAATAAGAGAACGAAGTTTCTCAACCCCTAAAATCCAATTGAGACAAATATTATGAAAAAGATTCTTGTAGTTTGCGGTAACGGCCTTGGTACTTCTCTAATGATGGAAATGGCAGTAAAAGAAGTCGCTAAAAAAATCGGTTTCGAAGCAGAAGTTGATCACGAAGATCTATCATCTGCAGCATCAAGCAATGCGGATATTTGGGTTGCAGCAACAGACGTTGCAAACCAACTAAAAGACGCTGGTAAAGAGAATATCATCAGCCTTAAAAATATTTTTGACAAAGCATCTATTGAAGAACAACTAAAAACTTTCATGTAAGGTCAAAATTATGCAAAACTTTTTCGAGTTCATGCTCGGCTTATTAAAAGAGCCGGCGATCATGGTAGGTTTAATTGCTTTTATCGGCCTGGTTGCACAAAAAGCAGATGTTTCTACCATTCTAAAAGGCACAATTAAAACCGTAATGGGTTTCCTAATTTTAGGTTTTGGTGCTGGTGCTCTTGTTGGCGCACTAAATAACTTCTCAGTTGTATTTACTGAAGCATTCGGCGTAAGTGGTGTTATTCCAAATAACGAAGCAATTGTTGCATTAGCACAAGAAGCATTCGGTTATGAAATGGCTCTAATTATGTTCTTCGCATTCGTTGTGAATATTTTATTGGCTCGTATTACTCCTTTAAAATATATTTTCTTAACGGGTCACCACACAATGTTCATGTCTATGCTGGTAGCGGTAATCCTGTCTACAGCTAACATCGAAGGCACTGCTCTAGTCGCAATCGGCTCGATCATTGTAGGTTCACTGATGGTTATCATGCCTGCACTTGCTCAGAAATACACAGAGAAAGTGATGGGTACTGATCAGCTGGCGATGGGTCACTTCTCAACATTCTCGTACTTAGTATCGGGTTACATTGGTAGCAAGTTTGGTGACACTTCAAAATCAACAGAAGACATCAACGTACCTAAGAGCCTAATGTTCCTGCGTGATACGCCCGTTGCTGTAGCAACAACAATGGCCATTTTCTTTATGTTTGCTTCAATTGTTGCTGGCGGTGACTTTGTTGAAACAGTATCAGGCGGTCAAAACTGGGTAGTATTCACCTTCATGCAGTCTCTTGTGTTTGCCGGTGGTGTTTACATCGTACTGCAAGGTGTGAAGATGCTGATAGCTGAAATCGTTCCTGCATTCAAAGGTATCTCTGACAAACTCGTACCGGGCGCAAAACCTGCTCTAGACTGCCCTATGGTATTCCCTGTAGCACCAAACGCGGTACTTATCGGTTTCCTTTGTTCTTTCGCTGCTGGTCTACTAGCAATGGCAGTTCAAGGTGCACTTGGCTGGACAATCATTGTAGCTGGCGTCGTTCCACACTTCTTCGTAGGTGGTGCAGCAGGCGTTTACGGTAATGCGACAGGCGGTCTACGTGGTGCAATTCTAGGTTCATTCACGCAAGGTCTGTGTATCTCTTTCTTACCAATGCTACTGCTTCCTGTACTGGGTGGCCTTGGTCTTGAAGCGACAACGTTTGCTGACTTCGACTTCGGTGTTGTTGGTCTTATCCTAGGGTGGATTGTTTCATGAGCTTATTCGATTTAATTGGTAACCAAGGCGTTATCATCAACTCTGAAGAAAACCTAACGGTTGATGCAGCAATTGATGTGACTTGTTCAACACTGCTAGCAAGCAACAAAATTGAAGCAAGCTATGTTGAAGCTATCAAGCAAAAGCATAAGGATATTGGCGCGTACTATGTTCTAGCACCTAAGATTGCGATGCCTCATGCTCGCCCTGAAGATGGTGTAAACGAAGCATCACTGCAAGTAACGGTATTCAAGAAGGGTGTTGATTTAGAGTCAGAAGACAACGGTGACGTTTACCTTTCGATTACTCTGGCAGCGATGGACTCAGATAGCCACATCCATACGATTATGGCGCTATCAGAGTTGTTCCAAAATGATGATGACATTGATGCCATCATCGCAGCGGAAACAGAGCAAGCGATCATCGAGATCTTAAAGCGATACTAATCTCGATCTAAAGATCCTGATAAGCCCCCATGAAAAAAGCGATAGCCTCGGCTATCGCTTTTCTGTTTCTGGTGCTTGGTCATTTCTCATCGAATATGAGTTAGGGCATCACACCTCGAAAGCATCCAGTGGCTTTAAAACGCGTACATTCTTTTATCGGTCGATAGTTCAAAGCAATATTGCGCGTGTTTATTAAGGCACTCAAACACTTCTCGATCCAACTTAAAGTTATCAACGTAGTCCGTCAAAATAGCGAGAGTCTCTTCTAACGTCATACCTGCACGATAAGGGCGAGACTGAGTTAGCGCTTGAAACACATCCACCACAGCAACAATTCGACTGGGTTGATCCAGCTCTTCAGCCGTTTTGCCCATCGGGTAACCCGAACCATCTAACCTTTCATGATGATTAGATGCCCACTGACAAACCTGAGGTGAACTGAACAACTCCTGCAATGCGAATCGAGTGTCCGTTGCATGGCGTTTAATACAGCAATACTCTTCTTCAGTAAGTAAATCCGGCTTATGCAGAATGTCATTAGGGGTTTGCAGTTTACCGATATCATGGACCAATCCAGCCAGATAGAGTTTGCGCTGAGTGGTGTAGGAATAGCCCAATTGTTTAGCGAGGTATTCTGAAAGCTGCCCAACCTTCAACGAGTGCTTAAAGGTAAACGAACTTTTGGTATCAACAACGTTGGCAATAAATTCGGCAAAGGCCACCGTCTCATCCAACGACATCTGTTGAGAGAAAAAGGGCACAGGCTCAAAATTATCCCTCATGTTCTCGATGTATGGGATCTCCATAGAAAACCAGAAATCATCTAGGTCGACCAACTCACACATGTGTTGAACAAGGTTGGTTTCGAACATCTCATCGGCTTGTTCAGTCAAACGTTCAATGATGCTCGCTTTGCCATCGGGTGTTAGGTTTCCATAACGATCAGAAGAAGTTATGCCGTATAGATAATCGACCCTATCGGCAAGCATCACGATGGCAGCTAGCTCTTTTTCTAACTCGCTGATATGAATAGCCTTTAGCTCAGACCACGGAGTATGATGATAAAGTACCGGCTTAGCGAATATAGAAAGAACCGGGCACTCTTTTAAGATTTGGTAGCCCTTTTGACAATGGTGGTAGCTCGAGTCGGGTACAAACCCAGACGTTAAGCTGAGCTGTTCATCAATTTGCGAGACACCACAGTCGTGAATCAAGCCTAACGAAAACGCGAGCTGCGCTTGCTCTTCTTCCCACCCCACACTCAGAGCACATCGATACGCGATATAGCCCACTCTCTGTCCATGATTTTTACTTTCGAAACCGACGTTATCAAGCGCCTTAGCAATACCGAATAGAGCCTTCCTTAAGTCCACGGTCACGTCCTGGCAATGTTGATTCATTATTTAAGCCTAGCATTTTTATATTTTTTATATATTTAGGCCGCTAATACTAATGCATAGCTAATGATTATATACACAACTATTGTAAGGTTTAATGAGTTTCGTGATAGAACCAACGTATCACGAAAAATCCGTGCTACAAATGGTTGCATATTAAAAATCATGCGACATTATAGCCTGCCGACTAAGATTCGCTTAAATAAGCAGCCATAAGAAAAGGAAAGACATGTTTAAAACGGTTATCGACAACGAACTCTCCATCGCATTGGTTGAAGAGAGCTTCGCTTCTCACTACGCGGAAATCTCACAAAGCCAGAATGAGTACCTAAGTCAATGGCTCGTGTGGCCGCCACATTGTAAAACCGAGCAAGACTTTAGGATCTTCATCCAACGCTCGCTACACGATTATGCCGAAGGTAAAAGCATGACTTGTGCAATCGTGTATCAAGACAAGGTCGTCGGTAACTGCAGTTTCAATACCATTGATCATGATAAGCAAAAGGTGACCATAGGTTATTGGTTATCTGAGACATACCAAGGAAAGGGGATTGTGACGCGCGTTGTCCAGAAGCTGATTGATGTTGCTTTCAATGAGTTAGATATGGAAAAGGTAGAGATATCAGCCGCAACCGGTAACCAAAGCAGCCGCAAGGTTTGTGAGCGCTTACATTTCACGTTAGAAGGTATTATAACTCGTAACGAGAACTTGAATGGCCGCATCGTAGACCACGCTATTTATGGACTTCATCGCTCTAAGCTCTAAGCTCTAAGCTCTAGGCTCTAGGCTCTAGGCTCTAGGCAGTAGTAACTAAGAAGTCACTCGCTTGTAAATCGGAATATAACAAAGCCACGGTATTAGTCGGTGGCTTTGTTATTTGACGAGCCTGAAGAGCTCTTGAAGCTGCAGCTTATGCGATCTTAGGAATCACGATACTGAACTTGGCGCCACCATAGTTGCTGTCGTCGATTTTGATATCCCAAGAAAGTTTTTTAGCCGCCGATAGAGCAATCGCGAGGCCCAACCCCAATCCACCGTTGGTCGACATTCTGCTTGAGTCTAGTCGAGAGAACGGAAGGAATACCTCATCACGCCTATTCTCTGGTATTCCAGAACCATTGTCTTCAATCACCACCAGCCAGTTTTCTGAGTTCTCATCCAGCGTCATCCACACTTTGTCTTGTGTGTAATTACCCGCATTCTTGAGAACGTTATCGAACACCAAGCGTGCCATTGAGCAATCACACTTAATCTTGCACTCTAGCTGTACCTTAGATTCAAAGGTGGCATTGTCTAGTTTCGAGTAACGAATTCGGTCTAGGCAATACTCACGAAGATCGGAGGTCACTTTAACGAGCTCAAAGAAAGAGTTATCCATGACATTCAACTTCGACAGCATGATGATTTCTGACGTGAGCTCGTTGATATCCTCAATGTAGGTATCAATGTCATCGAAAAGAACCTGATGATTATCGGGGGCTCCCCTTCTTAGGATATCGGTCGCCAGTTGAATACGACTTAGCGGAGTTCGTACTTCGTGTGGGATAGCTTGAGCGAAAATATGACTTTGTTTTACTTTGCTTTCGATCTCTTCAGCCATGAAGTTAAAACTGCTGGCCAAATCAGAAACAGGATGGATGTCGTCCATGTCAGATCGAGTACTAAGCTTGCCCTTACCAAACTGTTTCTGCTTCTCGACGAGCAACTCTATTCTTTCTTGAAAACGCCTCACAGGTAAGTAAACACTTGCTCCAATCGCCACAATCACAGCCAACAACAGCCCTAACAAAAAGTGTCGTTCTGAGTCTTCGTACCATTCAATGTCAGGAGAGAAAAAGTCCCCTACCTCACTGAACCCAAAACTGAATTTAGAGTTTGGTAGCTGAAACACGGTCGAATAGAGGTTGTCATCACTTAGATATATCGGCACACCGTTTAAGGTTGTGTATAACTCACATTGTTGGCAAGGCGCCTCGCCCGACCAATTCTCCAACAGGCGTAAATTGAAGATATAAAATTGTTGGTAGCCTGTTCTATCGAGCTCTTTATAGAGTGAGTTTTCTTGATTGTGTTGACGAACATACTGCTCCGCAAAGTAGATGCCATCATTGAGGAAGGTTTCGATCTCGGTGCGTCGCATGTACCCCTCACCAAGGTTCAAGAACAAAAATATCGTTGCCGACATCCCAGTCACAATCCCAAGGTATAAGCGAGCAAACATCGAAACCGAGCGAAGCTTCGTAGCAATGAACTTACGCAACCAGCATGTACCCCTTGTTGCGAACCGTACGAATCAACTGTTTGTCTTTTGCGTGAATGCGCAGCTTTCGGCGTAACCCAGACACGCGCATATCAATCGAGCGGTCGTTGAACGCGTAATCTATCCCTCTAAATAACTGACAGCACTGGTCTCGAGTCACGACCTGACAGATGTTATTAACGAGAAGGTTTAAGATTTCAAATTCAGCAGAAGTAAGCTTGAGGTTTTGGCCGTAGAGCGTGGCACTTTGAGCAGAGCTGTTGATTACAATATCGCACTGTTTTTCAGCCGTAGTTTCTTGCGCAGTTTTTACGGGAGTCGCTCGACGCAATAACGCTTCAATTCGCGCTAACAAGGCATGGCCACGAATCGGTTTGGCAACGTAATCGTCCGCACCAAATTTAAACAAGCTGACCTCGCTCATTTCATCGGCGGAAGCCGTTAGCACTAAAATCATTCCATTGTAAAACTCACGGGCTTGACGGCAAATTTGCGCGCCGCTCATCCCTGGAAGCATCAAGTCCAACAGCACTAAATCAGGTTCAATACTACGGATCGCTTCAAGTGCCAAGTTCCCTTCATGAACAACGCTAACATTGTAACCTTCAGCTTCGAGGTAAAGCGTCGTTAGACGAGCTATCTCTTGGTCATCTTCAACAATGAGCACTTTGGTTTTCGACATTCCTATCACCAGTATTTATTAAAAGCGAAGGCAGTATATATACTGATCATAGATCATCAATATTGGAATCAGAGCCCTACATTTACCGTACGCAAAACATAGTAATCACTTTTGTACATACACGTTTACAGAATAGAGAACCAACAACCGGTGCGCCTTGGTTTATCAAGGTTTCCTCCTTCAGAGCACACCATTTTGATGTGCAAGGAAAGTGGCTCTTTGATAAAAGCGAACTGCTGCTAAACCTAACCTGTACAACAAAGCAAAAAGAGAAGCTGATAAAAGCCAGATACAACGCAGAACACGACTGTTTAACGGAGCTTTATAATCGCCGTGGGATCAGCAACCTTCTAGAAACCAGCATTGCCTATCGCTCACCGTTTGAATTGATGTTTGTCGACCTTGATGGCTTCAAATTAGTTAATGACACTTATGGGCACACTGTCGGAGACCAACGACTCAAACGGGTTGGTGAACGCCTTAAACAGTTGGTTGATGAGAAATGCATGATAGGGCGATTTGGTGGCGACGAATTCATTGTGATTGCCCACACCTGCCGAAATCAAAATATCCCACTACTTTGCTCTCGCATCATTGATGCCTTAAACCGAAGTTTCCATATCAGAGGCATCGGCAGTTTATCTGTCGGTTGCAGCATAGGTACCGCGCATTTCCCTGATAACGCGGCTGACCAAGAAACATTGCTAAAGCAAGCGGGTATGGCGATGCATCTTGCAAAAGCGAATGGTCGAAACCGCTTCCAAACGTTTACCCCAGACTTAGCACAAACCCTGCATCGCAAAGTAGAGATCCGCCATCGACTGGCACGCGCCATAGAAAACGACGATCTCAACCTTCACTACCAACCGATCATGAACACCAACAGCGACAAGGTGAAAGGGTTTGAAGCCTTGCTTCGATGGTCAGACAAAGAGCTAGGTAACATAGGCCCTGATGAGTTTATTAGCTTAGCGGAGGAGACGGGGCAGATTGTACCGCTCGGGAAATGGGTTCTGAACTCTGCACTCAAACAGCTATCGATATGGCAACGTGAGTTTGATAGTGAGTTGATGATGAGTATCAATATTTCGAGTATTCAGATGCACGCGACCTTTGCCGAGCAGCTATTAGCAATGTTGAACTTCTACAATATCCAACCTCAAAGCATCGCCCTTGAGATCACCGAATCTTCCATGATCTTCAAGCATGGTGAAGTCAGGCAAGCGTTAAGCGATATTTCTAAATTGGGCGTAGAGCTTCACCTTGATGACTTTGGCACAGGCTACTCGTCACTGTCGATGTTGCATGACTTACCGATTAGCACCGTGAAACTCGATAAAAGCTTCGTCCACGGTTCACACAAAGGGAGCAAAGCGATTGTCCAAGCCACCCATGCTATCTGTGAAAAATTGGGGCTAAAAGTGGTTGCTGAAGGTGTCGAAACCGAAACGCATAAAGCGTTCTTAATCGATTGTGGATACCAGTATCTTCAGGGATTTTTATTTAGTAAACCAATTCCCTCAAATGAAGTCGAAAGTCAGTTTTTGAATGGTCGACAATCCTACAATTAAAGACTTATTTATCAATAAATTAAGTCGTTTGAATGCTTCCTAAACAATCGGCTGCTGTGGGTGTGTACGCTTACGTATGCTCATAGACAGGATCTTAA